>NZ_WQOJ01000023.1:0-224646 GCF_018784545.1 Pseudoflavonifractor sp. MCC625
TTTGATCTCATTCTTGACTCAGTCGAAGATTTTCATACTGTCGAGGAACGTCGATTACACAGAATTTTCTGCGGTCTCCAGCGTAATGCTTTCCATGGTTTTCTGGACTGCGTCCTCGATTTTTCTGTACGGTATCTGCAATACCTTACGGATGTTTTGGGCCACTGGGCAGCTTCTCCCCTCACAGGGATGAATCCCAATGATGGAGGTCACACCCTCCGGCTCCAGTGCAGAATAGATCTGGTACAGGGTAATCTGGGATGGGTCGGCGCACAGCTCCGCACCGCCGGTTCCACGGGGCACGGTAATAAGCCCCGCCTTTTTCAAAGCGCTGAGAATGTTGCGGATGACCACAGGATTGCTCCCCGTACTTTGGGCCAGAAGATTGCTGGTCACCTTGGCAATCCCTTTCGCTTCATGAATGAAAATCAGGCAGTGAACCGCAACAGAACATTTTATACTGATCTGCATAGATACCTCTATATCCTTTCAAAGATAAACACGCTATAACTTGATGTAACTATTGACTTTACATCTATCAGGTGCTAAACTGGAGGAGATGTAATTTCATTATTTACATCTATTATTTTATCGGTTCTTGTGAAAAAAAGCAAGTGAGATTCCATAAAAACTGTTTCTATGCAAAAAGAGGTCTTCCATGAAAGCAGTCCAGATCAAAAACTACTCCAAAAATATCAATACAACCCTGAACGATATCCCGAAACCCCAAATTTCAGATTCCGAAGTGCTGATTCAAGTAAAGGCGGCAGCAGTCAATCCGGTGGAACTTCTGATTCTGACAGGCAGTGTCAAGTTGATTCAGGACTATCCGATGCCCCTGACTTTGGGTAATGAGTGCTCCGGTATTGTAGAGCAAACCGGCAGCAAGGTCAGAGAATTTCAAAAGGGAGACCGAGTCTATACTCGCCTTCCCATCAACAAAATCGGTGCCTTTGCGGAATATGTAGCTGTGGATCAAAAAGAGATTGCCAAAATGCCCAAAGGATACGATTTTGCCACTGCCGCAGCCATCCCTCTGACCGGCTTGACCGCCTATCAAGCCATCACGGAGGAATTGGAGGCAACGCCCGGGCAAACGCTTCTGATTCCCGGTGGTTCGGGCAGTTTTGGTCAGATGGCGGTTCCTATCGCTAAGGCCCTGGGACTGCGCGTAGTTGTGACCGGCAACGCCCGGGCAAAAGAGCAGTTTCTCGCCACGGGAGTTGACCGGTATCTCGACTACAAAACCGAAAACTATTGGGAAATATTGTCCGATGTGGACCATGTGATTGACACTTTAGGTCCTGACGAGTTTGAACACGAACTGGCGGTGCTGAAAAAGGGTGGGCGGCTGGTGAGCCTGCGAACCGGCCCCAACAAAGCATTTGCCCAGCGCAAGCAGTTTTCTGGCTTGAAAAAACTGCTCTTTTCTCTGGCAGGCAGCAAATATGACAAGGCCGCTAAAAAACAGGGCAAGGAATACCGGTTTGTATTTGTCCGTTCCGACGGCGCGCAGCTCCGGAAAATCACAGAAATCGTGGAACAGCAGCAGGTCAAGCCTGCCGTAGATCCCCATATTTTTTCTCTGGATCAGGTCAAGGACGCGCTGCAGCTTGTGGCCAAGGGACCGCTCAACGGCAAAGTGATCATCCAACTTTAACTCACACAAGGAGGAATTACACATGAAACTTTATAACATCGTGTTCAGTCCTACGGGCGGAACAAAACAGGTGGCCGACTGTTTCACCGGCGCACTGGAGGGAGATGTAACCACCGTTGACCTAACCGACAGCAAGCAGGATTTTCGTACCGTTTCACTGACAAAAGAGGATGTAGCGGTCATTTCCGTGCCGTCCTACGGTGGCCGTGTTCCCGCTGTGGTGGCAGAGCGACTGGGTATGGTACACGGCAACGGCGCTCGTGCCGTTCTGGTCTGCGTCTATGGCAACCGCGCCTATGAGGACACGCTGGTAGAGCTGTAGGACACCGCCAAGCAGGCTGGTTTTCAGGTAATTGCCGCCATAGCTGCGGTAGCGGAGCACTCCATTGCCCGGCAGTTTGCTGCTGGACGGCCTGATGTACAGGATGCAAAGCAGTTTGCCGCCTTTGCCCAGCAGATTCAGAATAAACTTTCCACCGGAGCCTCTTCGGAACCCGCCCTTCCCGGCAACCGTCCCTACAAAAAAGCCGGAAGAGCCGGTATGGTACCCAAGCCCACCAAGGATTGTACCCGGTGTGGTGTGTGCGCGGCAGAATGTCCCGTACAGGCCATCAGCAAGGAAGATCCAAAAAAGGTGGACGAAAAGGCATGCATCTCCTGTATGCGCTGCATCGCTGTATGCCCGCAGGGCGCTCGCAAGGTAAATCCTGTCATGCTCTCGGCAGCCAGTCTGATGCTGAAAAAGGTATGCTCTGAGCGTAAAGAATGCGAGCTGTTCCTTTGATATCGGGAGCAACCCACTTTGGAAGTGAGAACATAGTATGAAAATAGGCGTGATAGATGTAGGCGGCGGGCTGAGAGGGATCTATGCCGTCGGCGTATTCGATTATTGTATGGATCACGATATTCACTTTGATTTGGGAATCGGCATCTCAGCGGGCAGCGCCAACTTGGCATCTTTTGCTGCAGGCCAAAGAGGACGCAACTATCAATTCTACATGGAATACGCTTTTCGCAAACAGTATATGGCGGCTCTACTGGCACAAAGTCCTGCTTTTGGGGTTCATCTGTCTGTTCCGGCATGAGGTCCACTTCTGCCTTGGCGATACCCTGGTCGATGTTCAGCGCCGCTTTTCGCCGCATCTCATCGGTGATATGGGTATAGGTGTTCAGCGTGGTCGCCGAGGAGACATGACCGATGATGGTGGAGAGGGTCTTTACATCCATCCCATTCTCCAATGACAGCGTGGCAAATGTGTGCCGCAAGTCGTGAAATCTTACCCGCTTACACCCTGCACGCTCCAAAATCACTTGGAGCCGCTTTCGGACATAGCCGGGGTCGATGGGCTGTTCCGGCTTGGTTCTTGACGGGAACATTAGCTCAGAGAAGACGCCTTTTTTGTACTCTGCCAGCAGCTCCACCATGGCGGGCGGCAGGATGATGGTGCGGTTGGCCGCCTTGGTCTTGGGTTCGCTGATGATCAGTTTGCCGCCCACCGGATAGACCTGCTTGTCGATACGCAGTTTCCCGGTGGCGAAGTCCAGGTCGTCCCATCGGAGGGCCAACAGCTCGCCCCGGCGCATCCCGGTGGTCAGCTCCAGCAGGAAGGGCTCGTACATCCCCTCTGCCTTGGCCTGGATGAGAAAGCGCTGGATCTCCTCTTGAGTCAGGATTTTCATCTCCTTGCCCTTCAAAGGCGGAAGCTTACAGCCCACCGCTGGGTTGGAGTGAATCAGCTTTTCCTCCACCGCCTTGTCCAGCGCCATCTGACAGACGGCGTGGCAGCTGTGCACCGAGCGGTCCGCCATACCAGGGCCTCGTCGCTCCACATTGGCCTTCCGCCCGCTCTCCTTCATGCGCCGGAAAAACTGCTGGAGCTCCGCCTGAGTCAGTTGGTTCAGTGGGATGTCTCCCAAGCCCGGGATCAGATGATTGTAGATCCACCCCTCATAACTGAGCTGGGTTGTCTGCCGGAGCCTGGGTTTGGAGTAATTCTGGTACCAGTAGTCCAGCCAGTCACGTACAAGCATATCGGACCGCACCTGGACAGGGCGCACCACCTGGCAGGTACTTTTCAGGGCCTCCAGTTTTACGATACATTCTTTCTTCGTTTTGGCCAGCACATTTTTTGTCTTAGGGTTGCCCGCCTCATCGTAGCCCACCACCACACGACCCTCCCAGCGGCCGTCCTTGCGTAGGCGAACAGTGCCTTCGCCCTTCTTTCTCTTGCCCGCCATTCTATCACCTCACCATGATATTTTCCATGAAGCCACCCACGATCTCACTGGCCCGCTTCTGCATATCGCCCGTCACATGGGTATAAGTATCCAGGGTAAACGACGCCTGAGTGTGGCCCAGGATTCCCGATAGGGTCTTGGCATCCACTCCGCTGGCCAGAGCGTGGGTGGCGAAGGTGTGACGGAGATCGTGAAAGCGGATGCTGGGCAGCCCTGCCCGTTTCAGCAGCGTTTTTAAGTGATTGTAGGCGGTGCCGGGACTGGCGGGCTGCTCCGGCCGGAGCGGATTTGGGAAGATCCACTGGGAGCAGGAGTGTTTCTTCCTCTGAGCCAGAAGCCCCGCCGTGCTGGGCGGCAAGGTGATGGTCCGCTTGCCTGTGCCTGTCTTAGTCTCGCCGGCAACCAACCTGCCACCTTTCTGGACATGGAGCGTCCTGCGGACGGAGAGGGTCCCATGTGCCTCGTCGAAGTCACTCCACATAAGGCCGCAGATCTCACCCTGCCGCAATCCGGTGGTCAGCTCAGTATAGAAGAAGTCGTGCCAGGTGCTGTCCGCCCGGATCACATCCATGAATTGCTCCAGCTGAGCGTCATTAAGAATCTGCTTCGGGGCCGTTTTCTTCTTGGGCAGGGTGATGCCCTCAGTTGGGTTTCGGGCGATAAGGTTTTCCCGCACCGCCGCGTCCATGGCCTGGTGGAATACCCCGTGGATGCGGCGGATGGTCGCGCCGGACAACTGGTATCCGTACTCCGGGTGGAGTTCCTTCCGCCCGTTTTTCTGGAGTTCCCGGTACAGCTTCTGGACATCCTCTCGGGTAACCTTCCCCACCGGCTTGTCTCCCAGGTAAGGCTTGATATTTCGCTCGACATATCCCCGGTAACCCTCCATTGTAGAGGGTCGCACCGAGGGGGCAGCGTACTCCTCCAGCCAGCGATCCAGCCACTGGCCCAGGGGCATTTTGCTGTTCTCGCTCAGATCCACATCCCGATATTCCTCAATGTTCTGATGGAGCTTTTTCAACAGTTCCTTTTGAGTTTTGGCGGATAGATAGCGGAAGATGGGCTCACCGCTTTCCTTGTGACCGACGACGATGCGCCCTTCCCAGCGGCCATCCTCCCGCTTGCGGACCATGCCGTCCCCAGATGGTCTGCGCTTTCCCATATACTCACCCCTCCTTTCCTATTTGACGGCAGACACGCTCTGTCTCCTCCTCATCGAAGGAATACAGACCATCCACCTCCAGTTCTTTGCTCAGTCCCCAGGCCAGTTTGAATCCAGCCATAAAGCTGGCCAGGGAAGTCTCCTCCCGCAGCAGATTCTGAGTATCCACCAAGTGCATGAGCCTGCGGCGCTGCATCTTATCTAAGAAGTCTCGGACCTCCTGGCGGGTGTTCTCGATGTCCTCTTCCAACTCACTGAAGTCTGGTTCCCGGTAAAATCGCTGGTGCAGGGCTCTCATGTAATCGTTCATGTGTACCACCTCCTGTCAGCGACACAACATACCACAAGGTTTTGTCAATAGCCATCCCAATCCCAGCGAGTTATCAATTTGTTATCAATTGCCCGGCGCTTATTTTTGTTTATGCGGCGCAAGTTTAGAAGGGCGCATCACATCCCGCCCATGGTCATGCCATCCATGTTCTGCTCCTCCTCATGGTCATCCGGCTTGTGGCCCATGGCGATCTTCTTCTGACGGATCTTCTGGCGCAGTTTGCGATCCGCTCTCTGACTGCCCGGCGGGCAGGGCGGAATGGAGTTATCCTGAAATATCCGGCCCATGTGATGGAGCAGTTTGGTGACAGAGAGGAGCACATTGGGACTGCGGTTGTCATTGAAGTGATCCAGGAAGAACTGGGCGTACTCGTTTCCCTGTGATGCGGACGCCCAGAACCAGCGGTACGCCTGCTCCCGATCTTGAGCCACATCCTGGCCGGTGAGGTACAGCTTGCCCAGGGTGTACTGCGCATACTGGTTGCCCTCCTGAGCGGCATCGCTCAGATACTCTACCGCCTTGGCCGTATCCTTTGGGACATTCTTTCCCTCCAGATACAGTTTCCCCAGCCGGTAGGCGGCCCAGGTGTTGCCCTGCACCGCTGCTTTCTCATACCAGGACACCGCTTCCTCCATCCGCTTTTGACTTTGCAGCAGTTTACCAAGGGCGTACTGTGAGAAGTCATGGCCGGCTTCGGCGGCACGGCGGAACCACAGCTCCGCCTGTTCGTCGTCCGGCAGCACACCCATACCATCCCGCCAGCATTTGCCCAACAGGTGAGCTGCCACGGTGAAGCCGACATCCCAGAGCTGTTCCAGCATCCGAACCTGCTCCGCCTTTTCCGCTTCTGTGTTTTCATATACCGAGAGGATTTCTTTCGCGTTCTGGTAGGCCTCGGCCATCTGCCAGCGGGAGGACCAGGCGTAATATACCTCCGCCTGGTCCTCGTCCACCTCATCTTTCATGGCCGTATCTTCGAAGGTGAAGGTACCCAAGCGCAGTTCCTCCGCCTCCCGGATGACCATGTTCTTGATGGCCTTGAATTCCGGTTGCTGGGACAATGGTTTGTGTTCTCTTGGCGTGTCTTTGTAGTACCGCTCCAACTCATCCCGCATTCGGTTCCATTGTTCATAGCACTCCGCCACCTCTGGGAGCCTGGCCAGCTCATCCACGATGGCATCCACCTGCGCCTTTACTGGCTTTTTGAGGTAGCCGTACATCTTTTTACCTTTGACCTCAGATAACATTTCGGCCAGCGTTTCCATCTGCCCAGCGATGATAGGACTGTCGCAGAGTCCGGACTTCATCTCCCGAATGAGACGACCCATAGCTGCGTCCCGTATCTCTTGGTATGACAGATCCTTCTCCTGATAGAGGGACAACAGCTCGTCCTGGAAGATATCGTTGGACAGCTGGGAGCGCATCTGCTCGATGCCTTTCTCGGTCAGATAGCCCTGCTTGGGATCGGCAGACCAGGCCATCATGTGGATGTGTGGGTGGTGCTTTTCATCGTGGAAGGCGGCGCACCAATGAAAGCTGCTGGGCGGAATTTTCATCGCCGCTGCCAGTTCTGCCTGATGGGCCAGCAGCAATCTGCGCCAGCTCTCACCGTTTTCGTAGCCCAGCCGTGCGGCATCCTCCCGTTTCAGCGAGTAGATGAAGGTCCACACCGGACCGGCGTGTGCGTTGATCTCCTCCATGGTTTGCTCCAGATCAGCAGCACCGTCTGCGGAGAACAGCCCGTGAGATCGGGGCCGCTCCGCAATGTACTCCAGGTAACCACCGCCTGCCATGGGTTCCATCAGTTCCACACCATCTCGGGTGGCGATGTACTCAGCGTAGTGTCCGCCGCCGCTTCCCGGCTTGATGTAGCCGGACTTTTGAATGAGACCCTTCATTCCTCAATCCTCTTCTGAAACCGAAACGCATCCTGGAAATCAATTTCCCCGTTGGTCTCTTTCACATTTTTCACGCAGCGCACCCGAAGTTTTTGCAGCGTATCCAGGTCTGCATTGATATCGCTGGCAAGCAGATTCGCCATCAGATCCTGGTCCACTGCCTGCTTGAAGAGCAGATGCCCCATGCGTTTTCCGAAGGCACCCAGCTTTCCCTCCAGCACATCTGAGAGGACACGAGGCAGATACTCTTCCGCGTGTTTCGTGTCCAGGTAGCCGGAATAGAATCGGACAGCCTTCTCAATGTACTCGCTCTGGCTTTTGCAGTTGTCCTGTTTGTAGTGAGCTTCCACTTCTTTTTTAGCCTCCGGCGTGATCCAGAGGGCAAATTTCTCTTTCCCGATAACCATGCTTTGAAACCTCCTTTTTTCGTAGGAACGCCCTGAATTTTCTTGTGATTCGTGGATTTTGTGCCGGGAGAACCCCCTAATGAGGAAATTTTTGTTTTTGGAACGCCCTCGTCCATCCCCCGAAACTGCCCGCACTGCGGGCAGTTGTGCCTCTGCCGTGGGGCACATGACCCCGGCAGTTTCTCCTGCTTTTTCTTTCGTCCTCGCCTTGCTCTCTCATCCGGGCCGACAGCGGCCCAATTCCGCCTCGAAAGCCCCTGGCGGGGCAGGGACACTGCCCAGCCCCGAAGGAGGACACACAGCGCCTTACGCTGGGGAACACGGGCTTTTTTCGGTTTGCTTCTCCAAGTGCTTTTGCACCCGCCGCCGTTCTGTTGCCACTTCCAACTCCGCCAGTTTTTCCTCGTAGTGTCGGGCAATCACATTCTGAGGCGGCAGCAGAGTAAACTGCAAGGTCCCGTTGCGCGTCACACCAGCCTTTGTTGTGACCTTAGTGGGCTCCACTACAATGAGCCCATGCTCCTCCAGCTTTTTCACATACCGGCTCACGGTATTTGCGCACATACCGACTGCCTCCCCGATGGTCTTGTAGCTGGGCCAGCACTGGTGCGTCTTCTGGTTCTCGCACCGGCGTAGATAGCAGTACACTGACAGCTCACCGGGACTCAGTCCCAGGAGGAAGATCTCATTTGGCAGAGAGAAAAAGTTTCCCATGTACTTCATCCTGCACCTCCCGTATGCTCCTCCACCCACTGAATAAATCTTTCTTTAGGCACCACCATGCGGCTGCCCACACGCAGTACCGGGAAGTCCGGTTCGTGCATCAGTTCATACCCACTGGACGGTGATACGCCCAGTACCTTCGCCACCAATTCCGAATTGAGAAACAGCGGCAGTTCGTCGTAACTTTTGTAGACAGATTCTTTCATTTTAGATTCTCCTTTACAAAAAAGTAAGGACATCAGCGGCGGTACTGATGTCCTTCTGCTTGTATTGTGTCGGAGATTTTGATAGACTGAGAAAAAGGTGTGACCATTTATTTTTCAGGTGGGACAATTTTGAGAGGGGGCGGAGTTTGCATGTATGGAGAGATCGTATTCTATACCCACGGCAGTACTGTGGAATACGGCGGCGAACTATTTCCGGCCGGTGAACTGACTGCGGACATTTTGAACTTTACTCCCGAGGACTATCGCCCCATCCAGCGTATTTTAGACCGCATGAAAGATTTAGCTGAGCAGTATGAGGACACATTGGATCGAGGCGTGTGGTGGGAGCTGAACAACCAGCTTATCGAGCTGCGCAGTAAGTTGATGCGGTATCGGGTATTTCAAATCCTTTTGAAAGAGGATGACCAGTTTCTCAATGAAACCCAACAGTACACGGAGAGTTATTCCTTTTTTACCGACGAGGAAATGGACGAGCAAGAATGCTCCAAGGACCGGTGGCTTGACATGTACCAGCAGAAAGAAGAAGGCTGGACGCCACCTTTTCTCCTCATAGTAGATGGAGGCCGGGAGGACAAGTGGCGGTACTACAAACTGCAGATGGCCCGCTACCGGCGATATATTGATGATGTCATCGTGTTCAATCCCACCATCCATAACTTCATCAACTTTCTTCTCTCCAAATTGAAACGGAACTCCCCGGAGGAGTACGCCGCCGCACTGTATCAGTTTTATAATGACGAGCGTCTGGTGGAGAAGTTGATTGTGAACCCCACCAGCCTTGAGCGCCCCTTCTATCAGAAGTACGATCCCTGCGTGGTGAGTTATCTGCCCAGGGAACTGCCCGACGGAACCTTCGCCATCGCGCAGGAGCACACAACGAACAGTTTGCAGATGCTGCTGAAGGCCGACTTCATGACAGCGCTGAATGCCGGACATAATATCCGCCGCTGCATTGTCTGCAAGAAATACTTTCTGGTTCGCAGCGGTGTCCATGCCCTCTACTGTGAGGGACGCTGCCCGTTGGATGAACGCTTCACCTGCAGACAGTATGGCAGTTACGAAATCCAAAAAGAGTTGGCGCGTGATGTGCCGAAAATCAAGGCTAAGATCACCGCTTTTAACCGCATCCGTAAGGACTATCAGCGAGGAGTCATTACGGAGGAAAAAATGCGGCGGCTGAAGGATGCCGTGCGTGATAGGCTATTTGACGCACTGAGTAACCCTGACATTTCTAATGAGGATTTCGAGACCTCCATATCCTCCCGGCATCTTTATCCTCTTTGTAGAGTGGCTCGCCAGGCCAAGCCCAGAGGCCGTCCCCCAAAGGAGAAGGACGGTGACGGCACATGACCAACGAGGATCTGTTGGAACGGATCGCTAATGGTGATGAGGCGGCTCTGGCCAAACTGTGCCTGATGAACACGGGCCTTGTCAAAGATCGTGCCCGATTGATTGCCCGACAGTATCATTGCCTGCGGTAAACCAAATACGGCGGCCTGAGCGATTACGCAAAAGAAACGCTCTCCGAACTGGAGAGCGTGGGGAAACTGGTGCTGGTTGAGTGCGTTCGGACCGGTGGCTATGATTCGGAGAAAGGCCGTTTCACCACTTACATCACTCCGTTTCTGGACGGAGCCATGCGGCGGCATCTGGAATGCAGCATGGGAACACTTTCTCTGGATCGTGACAGTATGGGATTGGTACGAAAGGCACAACGCCTTTATTATCAGGAAGGAAATGAACCCCGTGAGATTTGTGCGTCACTTGGACTTTCTTTGCGTGCAGTGCTCAGAGCGATTGCTTATCCCACACATTTCTTCTCCGTCTATGACCTGCAGAACCCGGAAGATGACGGAGATATTTTTGAACGGCTTGCTGTAAGCCGACTGTCTGGATCTGCAGAAGATGCGGTGATCCGCATGGTGACTATGGAATGCCTGCGAGAAGAGTTTTTGCGACTTTCCAAGAAAGAGCAGGACATCTTGGGTCGGTGTTTCGGTGTGTACGGCTACCACAAGTCAGAACTGAGGGAGATCGCTATGCGAAACCGCATGAAAGAGTCCGGTGTGGAAAAATCCAAAGATCAGGCGGTGAAACGGCTGCGGGATCGGTGCCTGGATACCTTTGCCTGGAAACTCCGTAGGGCCAGACGGATGATGGGGCAGGCGACACCGAGATAGGTTAAGTTGCTGCCATACCTTGCATGTTGGATAGAATTATAGCAACAGTTCCGTTTTTATTAACAGCGTACTAAAATATATTATACAGTCGAGGAGGGGTATTTTGAGGTGCCCCGCCTCGACTGTGCTGTCATACCGCATTAACAATTCTCAAACAATTTACAAACAATAAGGAAATATAAAATGGCTACAATAATTATATCTTTATATTTCTCCAAGATTGCTTAACAGTGAAAGCATATTATATAATAACCAAAAACAGATTTGAAAGCGAGGGGGATATATGGTTCATATTCTTGTTCTGGAAGATGACGCAAAACTGAATCAGACGGTCTGCACCTATCTTAATGACAGTGGATTTTCTGCCAAAGGCTGTCTGTCTGCCAATGCTGCATACGACGAACTCTATAACCATTTGTACGATGTAATCGTATCCGATATTATGATGCCGGAAGTGGATGGCTTTGAATTTGCAGAGACGGTGCGGAGGGTAAATAAGACAATTCCGATTCTGTTTATGTCGGCCAAAGACGATCTGCCGTCCAAGCAAAAGGGATTTCTGCTGGGCATTGACGATTACATGGTGAAGCCTATTGAGCTGGACGAGCTGCTGCTGCGGATTCGGGCGCTACTGCGGCGGGCCAATATCGAAATGGAACGCAAACTGACCGTAGGAAATTTGACACTGGACGCGGATGCAGTATCTGCGACTGTGGCCGGGGAAGATGTTCCGGTGACTACAAGAGAGTTTAACATTCTCTATAAACTGCTGTCTTACCCTAACAAGACCTTCTCCAGAGCGCAGTTGATGGACGAATTTTGGGGAGTTGAATCGGAAACCAGCCTGCGGGCTGTGGATGTATATATCACGAAGTTGAGAGACAAATTTTCCAGCTGCAATGGGTTTGAAATCAAAACCGTTCGTGGACTTGGTTACAAGGCGGTGCTGTTATGAAAGCCGTCAGCAAATTCTCCGATAAGCGCGTAAAAAAAGGGCTTTTCCCGCTTTCAACATTTGTCTTGTTCTTTTTCATGTTTGCTTTGCTGACAACCATGCAGATGTTCATGATCGGGCAGGCGATTGATTACAAAAACTTACCAGTCAAAAACAGTATTGCGGTCATTGTGTTCTGGGTGCTAGCATCGGTTTGCTCGACGCTGATTACCAGCTGGACCATCAAACGACATTATCAAAAGCCCATTGAAGAATTTTCCGAAGCAGCACGCAAGGTGGCCTCTGGCGATTTTTCCGTTTACCTTCCCCCAAAGCATCCTATGGATAAGACTACGCACCTGGATGTTCTGTTTATGGACTTCAATAAGATGGTGGAGGAACTGGGCAGCATTGAGACGCTGAAAACTGATTTTTTCTCCAATGTATCCCATGAGATCAAAACTCCGCTGGCTGTTATCCAAAACAATGCAGAACTATTGCAGAAAAAGCAGTTGACGGAAGAACAGCGTCAGGAATGTACCGCAACGATTCTCCAGGCAACCAAACGGCTGTCCAATTTGATTACCAATATGCTCAAACTCAACAAGCTGGAAAAGCAGGTAATCAAGCCGCTCCCGCAGGTATATGATGTCTGCAATCAGCTCTGTATGTGTGCATTGCAGTTTGAGGATACATGGGAGAAAAAGCATATCGAATTTGAAGCAGAGATTGAGGATCGTGTCATGATCTGCGCTGACGAGGGATTGTTAGAAATCGTATGGACCAATCTCTTATCCAATGCACTGAAATTCACCCCGGACGGGGGCCGAGTCAAGCTGGCACAAACTTCGGAAGCCAATGAGATTACCGTTGTTGTATCCGATACCGGCTGTGGCATGGATGAAAAAACCATGAAGAAAATCTTTGATAAATTTTATCAGGGGGATACCTCTCATGCTACTGAGGGCAATGGACTTGGACTTGCCCTGGTGCAGAGAATTCTGGAACTGTCCGATGGCACCATTGCCGTGACGAGCGTCCCTGGGAACGGCAGCACCTTTACTGTGAAGCTCCCGGTATCTATTCCCAATGAGGAGCTGCAAACATGAATCAAGGGCCTGAAAATACATATATCGGTTATGAATATAAAGAAATATCGGTTCCGAGTAAGGACGCTTCTTTATTTTTAGATTGCTATGAAAACTTTGGATGGATACCGGACGAAAACCGTCCAACGGATCATAGCGGAGGAATAACAACAATTCACCTGAAGCGGAATCGAAAGATCATCAATAAAATGGAACTGACACGCTTGCAGCGGAATTTTGAATCGTGTATGCAGGAGATTCAGCAGATGGAGCGTTCCAAAAAGCAGACTGCAACCGTGTGGGCTATGATTGTAGGGGTTATTGGAACGGTTTTTATGGCGGGTTCTGTTTTTGCAGTCACAAGCGAACCGCCGCACTATGTTCTGATGATTTTGCTGGCCATTCCGGCGTTTGCTGGTTGGATACTTCCTGTGTTTATTTACCGCTACAAACTTCAGAAGCAAAGCCGCAAGGTTCAGCCTTTTATCGAAGCTAAGTACGACGAAATTTACCAGTTGTGTGAAAAAGGACATTCTCTACTGTGAACTTAAAGCTGGTGGTGTTTTTAGACGCCACCAGCTTTTTAATATTTCACAAACAAAATTGAAGCAGTCGATAAACAAATCGCCCCTATAATAAAGGCACACCAACGGGAAAGGAGGAATCGTAATGAAGAAAGCTGCATTGGCAGTCGGAGGCCTTCTCGGCGTTCTGGCTGGCGGCGTCCTGATTTGGACACTGGTACTTCCGTTTATCGGTATGGTATTTCAGAGTATGTGGTCCTGTGTCACATCCCTGCTGTAAGATAAAGCATCAATATAGTCAATATAGATTCAAATATGGAGGTTATCGTATGAGTGAGTACAAAATGAAACCCGGAAAAATCGGTGAGAAGGTGATCGGTGCCTATAAGAACGTCGAAGAAAAGTTTGTAGGCACTTTCCTGGAAGAGGACGGCAGCATGAAAACTGGCGGCATGGCCGAGAAAGTCACCGGTGCCTACAAAAAGGTGGAGGACTCCGTTGTCGGCGGCTACAAGAAGGTGGAAGACGCTTTTGTGGATGCCTTCCTGGAGAAGTCGGAGGACGGCAGCTCGGCGGACACTGAACACACCGAAGAGTAATTGGATGCAAGATAAAGCGGTCTCCGGCAGAGCGTTTCCTACTCCACATTACCATTTCAACAACAGCGAAGCTGGCGTATAGAAATGCGTCAGCTTCGCTGTTTTTAATATAACAGAAACAAAACAAAAGCAATTGGTAAACATACCGCCCGTACAATACAAGAAATAGTTTGGTAAGGAGCAAGGGGTATGAAAGCGATGGAAAAATATATTTACAGTCAAGCAAGTCCGAAAAAGAAACATCACTTTATTCCGGTTCGCTACTACCTTGCGTTTCTTCTGCTTGTACTGGAGACCGTGATGGTGATCGGCATCGTCTACCTGCTGGATCATTATGTACCTTACTTTTCCATTCTGGTGTGGGCAACACAGATCGGGTGCGTGGTGCAGATCATTGCCTCCAACGACAACCCGGATTACAAGATTCCTTGGTTGCTCCTGATGCTGGTGGTTCCCGTCGCGGGGTTTATGCTGTATTTCCTGTTCTATTCCCGAACCTTGAAAAAGAAGTTTGTCCGGCGTATGGATAACATGAAGAAAGACTCCTATCACATGGATGATTCTGCTGTATTTGAACAGCTTGCTGCTGAAAACCCTACCGCCCACAATCAAGCCAAATTTCTGTGCAAGATCGCAGAATCTCATTTATTTACTGACACCAGGCAGACTTACTTTCCATTGGGTGAATGTATGCATCAGGCCATGCTGAAGGATTTGCGGCAAGCGGAGCGCTTCATCTTTCTGGAGTATTTTATCATCGAGGAAGGGGTGTTCTGGAATTCCATTCTGGAAATTTTGAAAGAAAAGGCCGCGCAGGGGCTGGAGGTTAAGGTCGTATATGACGATATTGGTTGTATCAATACCCTGCCCGGTGATTACTTCCGGACACTTGGCAGCTATGGGATCGAAGCCGTCCCCTTTTCAATTGTAAGAGGAAATGCCGATAGTGAGTTCAACAACCGAAGCCACCGAAAAATTATGGTCATCGACGGGAAGGTCGGTTACACGGGCGGTGTAAATCTGGCAGACGAATATATCAACCAGGTCGTAAAGTTCGGACATTGGAAGGACATCGGTATCCGGTTGGAGGGAGAGGCCGTCAAAGAGCTGACCAAGCTATTTTTGATTGACTATGGGATGAATTCACGAAAAGCACCGGAGATTTCAAGCAAGCATTTCCCCAAAAGTCCAACTTTCGAGGAATCCGGGTATATGGTTCCCTTCGGGGATGGCCCCAGCCCGATCTATCAGTACCGGGTTGGAAAGTGTGTCATTCAAAATATAGTTTCCCAGGCGGTTCGCTATGTGAATAAAGTGACGGAGCAAGAGCAAAAACAAGCGGAGCAGATCCGCCGTCAGTATATTCCGCATGAGGAAAACAAAATGGAGCAGCTTCGAGAGCTGGACCGCCGGGTCAAGTTTCCCGGAAAGATGGTCGCAGGTGGTTTGGGCCTTGTGGGTTCGCTGATTATGGGTGCCGGTATGGCGAAAATCATGGTAAATGACAGTTCTTCGGTGGGGAGCGATCTCAAAAAAGGCCTTGCCATGAGTATTCCCGGCATGATCTTTACCCTTTTGTCCTATCCGGCCTACAAGCTGGTTACCGAAAAGCGCAAAGAAGAATACGCCGACGAGGTTCTGCATCTGTCCGGTGAATTGACGGAGCAATAAGGGGGAGGATCATCGTGGAGCAAATGAAACGACCGTTCGTTGGGTATGAATACCTGGATGTGACGGTAAAACGAAATATGGCGCACCTGTATGCGGACAGCTATGAAAATTTCGGCTGGGAGTTGGAGGGAACCGGCGAGCAGATCGGAAAAGTGGATTCCATCGCCATGAAGTTCCGGCGGGATCGGAAAATCCTCAACAAAGTAGAACTGACCAGGCTTCAGCGCAACTTTGATGCCTGTGTGTCCGAGATCACGGCTCTGGAAACACAGAAATATATCAAGGCATCGGCGGTTGCCTATGCGATTGGCGTGATTGGAACCGCATTTATGGCCGGGGCCGTATTTGCAGTCACATCTGAGCATATTGTGGCGTGTATTCTGCTGGCAATTCCGGCCTTCCTCGGGTGGATAGCTCCCTACTTTCTGTACCGTTCCATTGTGAGAGCTAAGACCAAGGAAATCACCCCGTTGATCGATCAGAAGTATGAGGAGATCTACACTGTTTGCGAAAAGGCAAATGCCCTGTTGAATCACACAGGAATCTAATCTCATCCAGGAATCAGCCATTTAGGTTGATTATATTACAATCCTATGTTAGGAGGTGAAGGTATGCAGTACGAGGTAAAAACTCTGAAGAAGGTTGGCGTGAACGCCTATGAGAACGATCTGAACAGTCTGATCAAGGACAAGGCGAACGACGGATGGAAGGTTCAGCAGCTTCTCGGAAACCCTGACCAGGGCTTTGTGGTCCTGTTTGTCAAAGAAAACTGAATGATGCAGAGCCTGCCTGCAAAAATTGCGGGCAGGCTCTACTTTTGCAAATTAACAATTCAAAAATATAACTTAAGCGATTTGCAAACAAAGCATCGCTATTCTATACATATAAAAAGCAGAAAGGACTGATCTTATGGATGCAATACAGACAATCGGTCTGTGTAAGCGGTATGGCAATAAAAATGCCGTCAACAATCTGAGTATTCAGGTGCCCAAGGGTTCCGTATACGGCTTTATTGGCAGAAACGGAGCTGGAAAATCGACAACGCAGCGCATGATCTGCGGCTTGGCCAGCCCGACCGCAGGTGAAATCAAGCTGTTTGAGAGGCCCGTCACCGACCCTGCTGTACGGCGCAAAATCGGAACACTAATCGAGCAGCCGGGGATTTATCCCGGAATGTCCGCTTTGGAAAATGTGATTCTTCAAGGATACAGCATTGGCTTGGAGAATCCCCAAAAGAGCGCGCTGGAAGCGCTGGATGCGGTGGGACTTTCCAAGGCCGTGAAGAAGAAGGCGAAGCACCTGTCTTTGGGCATGAAGCAGCGTCTGGGGCTTGCCATTGCGATGCTGGGAAATCCGGAATTGCTCATTCTGGACGAACCGATCAACGGCCTTGATCCAGAAGGTATCGTGCAGCTGCGCGAGGTAATCGCTAATCTCCATCGAGATCGTGGAGTCACTATTTTTATCAGCTCCCATATTTTGGGCGAGCTTTCCAAGATCGCCACCCATTACGGCATTATCAAAGACGGAGAATTGATTGAGCAGACCAGTGCAGAGGAACTTGCCAACAAGCGAAAAGACTATCTGACCGTGAAGGTGGAAGATGCCCAAAAGGCCGCACAGTTGCTCTCCAAAGAGCTTCATATCCCGGCTATGGAAGTAGTATCGTCTCGTGAAATCCATCTTCCCGGCTTTAAGGATACTGCCGCAGTCAACCGGATTCTTTACAGCAACAACTACAATGTGGAAGAAGTGTTCCTGCATCAGCAAGATCTGGAAGAATACTTTATTGAGTTGATGGGAGGAACAGACCATGAATAACATTTTCAAGATGGATATGCACCGGCTTCTTCACTCCAAGGTTTTCTATGTTTCGATTGCATTTTTGCTGGCGATGGCGGTCGGCCAAATTATGGGCGGCATGAGTACGACGATGGATGCCCTGATGGGTGTGGCTTTGACCGGCGATGCGGGTACGGATTTTATGAGTTCCGCTATGGGAGCCGGTGTCATCTACATTCTGATTAGTATTATCATTGCCATTTTTGTATGTGGGGACTATGCGGGTGGATTTGCGAAGAATCTCTTTGCCGTCCATGCAGATCCCAAAGAGTATGTGGGTGGCAAAATGTTCTCGATGGCAGTTGTCAGCGCCCTCATGCTGGTCCTTTATGCAATGATTGCCCTGCCAGTTCTGGGTTATGATGTGGTCTTATCCGGTGGCGTTTTGGGATTGATTGTATTTTTGCTGGAAAAGTGGATGGTAGGCTGCGCCATGAGTGCAGTGGTACTGCTGGTGTCTTTTTTTACGCGCAATATGGCGTGGACCATGTTTGTCGGCTTCCTCATTGCAACCGGTGGCCTCACAATGGGGATTTCCCTCTTTGCACAAGCCTTTGGGCTGGAGTGGATCGAAACTGTTTTTTCTGTTCTGATTTCCGGGGCAGCCAAACTTTGCTCCATGCAGTTTGATCCGATTATCCTTTTGCGGGTATTGGTCACCTGTGGAGTTTGGACCGTTGCCGCATATGTGTGCGGGAAAAAAGTGCTTTTGAAAAAAGATATTTGATGCCTTGATACCCATATTGATACGAGCAGTCCCACAAGCCATGAGCTTGTGGGACTGCTTTTTCTTTCTTCCCAAAGAGTAGGTTTACTACGCTCTTTGTCCACCAAAAGTGGATTTTTCCAGATTAATATTACAAAAACACTTTTGAATTACTTTTACAACAAACCTCATGTAATATACAGCCATCCTGATTGAAGCAAACCACTTCATTCCGAAAGGAGGTATG
The DNA here is from genome assembly GCF_018784545.1 of Pseudoflavonifractor sp. MCC625. Lineage (NCBI taxonomy): Bacteria > Bacillati > Bacillota > Clostridia > Eubacteriales > Oscillospiraceae > Pseudoflavonifractor > Pseudoflavonifractor sp. MCC625. The sequence continues at coordinate 18,438 of NZ_WQOJ01000023.1, forward strand.
CAGAATGATCGTCAAGGTTGCTATTGCTGCTGTTGCAGCTGTTGTTGCGATTGCCGGAGGCGTTATTGTGCACAAGAAGCGGAAGTAAGTCACGCTTTACCCTTAACATACAGAAATCAATGAAGGGAGGTGTTTCCATGAACACTGCTGTCGTTGTTGTGGTAGTCGTCGCGGTTGTTGTGGTTGCGGTGATTGCCGCTATTGTGAAAAAGCGCAAGAAATAACCAATGAGGAGGCACATGACGTGCGATTGTCATGTGCCTCCTCATTCTAAACTCGCTTAGGTGAAATGTTTTTACTCAATGGAGCTGCCATGTTTTAGCGCCTATAAAATGTTTCGAGATCTACACAGGTAAGAGGACGGTGCATCACCACAGCACCGCCCTTTTGTTTATATGGATTATCTTGTAACGGTTTCTTCCAGCCATATTTCCCTGGCTAAGACTATAATGTCCCAAGCGTACCTCTTTTTGCTGGAGTCCAGTAGCTTTTCATAGAGTAACGGGTTGATTCCCATAAGGATAAATCCTAAAAGCCAGCATACTCCCCACCAGTCTGTCCCCGATCCCAAAGACATTCCCATTGCCGTAAGTGCCAGAGCGGCTGCTCCTAACACAAACGAGATGGTTTTAGGGAGCTGCTTAGCCCTCTTATCTAATTTCTTTAATGCAATTACTTTTCTCGACGCTGTTTGCGCATACTCGCTCGCAACAGCGGCAGCAATCAATTTATCTGTGTTCATACATCGTTCTCCTTTCTCGTGCTACTTAAAGCATAACAGCTTAGTCTGAGAAAAGAAACGACACAAACCATCCGATGTGTTGAGTTCAAAAAGTCCAAATTAATATTTCATAAATATTCTTCAAGCACTTTTCAAACAAAGCTTCTGTAATATTACAATCGTTGATACAGAGTACCGGCAGAGCTTTTTCAATGATTTATAGAAGAGGCAGGCGGGCGTAAGACAATTACATAACTTGTTTTTATGAAAGGCGGTTAGCTCAAATGAAAAAAAGAAATATTGCTTTGGCAGCGCTTCTTGTACTTGGCAGTGCTGTACTGGCGGCATCCATGGTGCTGGTTGTGGTCCCTCAGATGAAATCTGGTACGGCCACGGATGTGTCAGAGAGGATCCAGGTTATCCAGGAGGAAATCCAGCAGCGGATTGACGAGTACAAGGTTGACGATGTGGCGCAGGACTCCATCGTAAAGGAAAGTCTGGATCAGACGAAGGAGATTGTAGAGGAAGCCCAAGAAATCGCTGGCCTGAAGTAATGGCGTGGGTTTAATATTTCAGAAACAAAACTCAAATCTTTCACAAATATCTGTTTCGTAAAATTGAGACATCAAAACAAACAACGACTGTTATGGGAGGTATTCATCCATGAAAAAGAAAGACTTTGTTACGCTGATTCTCAGCACCATCGGCGGCATTTTGTTTGCACTGGGTATGTGTATGGCACTTCTGCCGGAGTGGGGCGTGCTGAACCAGGGCATCGTCATCGGTGCCATCGGCCTGGTTGTCCTGCTGGCGATGCTGCTGGTGCGGCGCAAGATGGACGGTAAGCCCGCCATCGTTTTCAACGCAAGAGCCATTGGTATCACCCTGCTGGGGGTAATCGGAGCTATTGTTCTGGGTGTCGGTATGTGTATGACGATGATCTGGAACATGATGGTTCCCGGCATCATTGTGGGTATCGTGGGCATCGTGCTACTGCTGTGCCTGATTCCCGTGGTCAAGGGTCTGGAATAAAACAAGACACGCAGGTGGCCCAAAGCGGTTCGTCTGCGTGTTATTTTTTCATTCGAATTCCGGTGATTAACAAATCTCAAACATTACTCTAACAGTTGAGCAACATGAATTTCCTATCATATCAATGATATAATCTCCATCATCGCAGAAAATCTCAACTTTTCTCAAATTTCAGAGTATAGGATGAAAAGCATATGTGCTACAGGAACAAACGATCTCCGGAGAAAAAAGGAAATACGATATGGGAGAAAATACGCCGGTTTAGGCCTCCGCTTATTTTGTCCTGCATTGGCGCAGTAATTTTTTGCACTGCCTCTTTGGTAGCTGTTTCTACACAGTGGGGAGAAGCCGTTCCCGCACCAATTTTGTACAGTATCTATGTCTTGGCAGCCATATTTTTATTTGCAGTTGTCTGGGCGCTGCTGTTGTTTTTTCAGACTGCATCGCCTTTTGAAACTGCTTCTGGCATCGCGCACAGGAATATCCTTCTTTCTAAGTTGTTGGATGACGATACCTTCCGAATCATTTCGATGGGATATGGTTCTTTGGTGTTTAACAGTTTATTGGCTGCATCCAAGATCGTGGCCGGATGGTGGTTTTCTTCTACATGGCTTATGGTATTGGCCGGATACTATCTGGTTCTATGTGTGACAAAATTCCTGATTTTGCGCAATACTTGCGCTGAAACTGCACAATTACATGGACAATCGCAGATCGTAAAAGAATGGAAAGCATATAGACTATGCGGGTGCCTTCTTGTTGTACTATCATTTGCTTTGCAGGGCGTAGCAATCATGATCGTCAAAGAAGGAAACGGTTTTCGCTATCATGGTTATCTGATTTTTGTCGTAGCTCTTTATGATTTTTATTGCCTCATCACATCGGTTATGTATTTAGTGAAAAAAAGGAAAGTCCATTCCCCGGCAATTATGGCCATTAAGTATATCAGTTTTGCGACATCTCTTGTATCCATGCTCTCCCTTCAAACCGCTATGTTTGCTTCATTTGGGCAAGAAATGACACTGGAGAATCAGCAGCTGATGAATCTTTTGACTGGCACAGCGGTTTGCGGCATTCTGGCGGTTTTAGGAGTTGCTATGGTAATGGTAGCCAACAAACGGCTAAAATAATAATCAATCCATTATTACAGTAAAAAGGTTTTGCAGTAATGGAAGCATGGGTTGTGATGTTGCCCGGAACCGCCTGCTCCAACTGATCGCAGATAGCAGAAGCAATTCCTTTTCCCTGATAGTCAGCATGAAAAAACAGACGGTCAAGGTATCCAGTGCTGTCTATATCGCCAAAGCCTACAATAGCATCATTTTCAACAGAGACAATGCTGTAATGCGCTTGAAGCGACTGGTTCCATTTTTCCAAATCTACTCTTCATCCAGTTAGGCTCAGTCTTCTCAATATCAGGTTCCATATGGTTTTTTCTCACCATTTCTCAAGATGGCGTTCTAAAATTACAGACAGTGGGTAAGATCCAGATCTTCACAACCGAGAGACGCTCTTCTCAACGACGCCTTGATCTTATATCGCGAAATTCAAAAGCAATCGGCTAATGCGGTCATTTGGATCGAGTTGGAGGCATTGCAGAATACATCAAAGGATATATTCTGCAATGCCTCCAACTTATTTTTGTTTACAGTTCCCCAATTTCTGAGCCGCAGATAGCACAGAAATGACTTGCTTAATCCTGTACACAGAGGTACAATGCAGGCAGTTAGAGGCATGAAAAACGCTCTCCGTTCCTGTCGGCGAAAGACTCCGGCAAGGGCTGGGGAGCGTTGCTGACCACAGAACCCACCACACACCGCTTCGGACCACACGGAAACAGCATGGTCAAAGAGGCCCAGAGATGAAGTGGAGCGGAGCGGAAACGGCCAAAAATGGCCCGAAATGATTGAAAAAAGTTTCAGGGGCTTGTTCGCATTGTAGGGGTCGTCGGTTCGAATCCGATCAGGTCCACCATATATGGAAATCGCCGCAGTTTTCACTGCGGCGATTTTTTTGTTTGACCGCAGAAATATCACAGACGGATTTCTGTTTTGACCACTTGATGATCCCCTCTTTTGGGAGTGCCCGTCTTTTTTGTTTACAGCGGCTCAGGATTTGAGGGCGTTTCTCAATATTTGAAAAACTCTCTAAGCTCCCCACACCTGGATTGGATGTCAATTATAATCTCGGCGTTCCTCTCAACACTGAAAAAACGGGGCTTCAGCAAGCCTATACCCTGGGGAATTCCATTCACTAACATAAAAATGACACAACAAGAACCGCCATGGCAAATTGCCATGGCGGTTCTTGTTGTATGGGATTTCAAGAGATATCGTTTTGCTGAACAAGTCCGTGAAAATCATCGATCATGGATTGCAGCGTAATGCTTTCCATGGTTGTTTGGACTGCATCCTCAATTTTTCGGTATGGCGTTTGCAGTACCTTGCGGATGTTTTGGGCCACTGGGCAAGGCCTCCCCTGACAAGGATGGATCCCAATGATGGAAGTCACACCCTCCGGCTCCAGCGCGGAATAGATCTGGTACAAGGTAATCTGGGACGGGTCGGCGCACAGCTCCGCACCGCCGGTTCCACGGGGTACCGTAATAAGCCCAGCCTTTTTCAAAGCGCTGAGAATGTTGCGAATCACGACAGGATTACTCCCCGTACTTTCCGCCAGAAGATTGCTGGTTACCTTGGCGATCCCTTTCGCTTCGTGGATGAAAATCAGGCAGTGAACCGCAACAGAACATTTCATACTGATCTGCATAGATACTCGATGTCCTTTCAAAAGCAAACACATCTCGCTTCGATGTAACTATTGACATTACAACTTACAAATGCTAAACTGAAGGAGATGTAATTTTTTTATTTACATCTTACATTTTATCGTCTCTCATGAAAAAAAGCAAGAGAGATTCCGCAAAACAAATTGTATGCAGAAAGAGGTTTTCCATGAAAGCGGTCCAGATCAAAGGCTACTCCAAAAATATCAATACAACCTTAAACGATATCCCAATCCCCCAAATTTCAGATTCTGAAGTACTGATTCAGGTAAAGGCGGCGGCAGTCAATCCGGTGGAGCTTTTGATCCTGACAGGAAGCGTAAAACTGATTCAGGATTATCCGATGCCCCTGACACTGGGCAATGAATGCTCCGGTATTGTGGAGCAGGTAGGCAGCAAGGTTCGAGATTTTCAAAAAGGAGACCGAGTCTATACTCGCCTTCCGATCAACAAAATCGGCGCCTTTGCGGAATATGTGGCGGTAGAGCAGGATGCAATTGCCAAGATGCCGGAGGGGTATGATTTCAATACTGCCGCTGCCATTCCGCTGACCGGTTTGACGGCGTATCAGGCCATTGTAGAGGAACTGGAAGCAAAGTCAGGGGAAACCATTTTGATTCCTGGCGGCTCTGGAAGCTTTGGTCAGATGGCGGTTCCTATCGCCAAGGCGCTGGGGCTGCGAGTGATTGTGACCGGTAATGCACGGGCGAAAGAGCAGTTTCTCGCCATGGGAGTTGACCGGTATCTCGACTACAAGACAGAACACTATTGGGAAGTATTGTCTGATATGGACCATGTGATCGATACCCTGGGTCCTTCCGAATTTGAACGTGAATTGGCAGTGCTGAAAAAAGGTGGGCGGTTGGTGAGCCTGCGGACCGGCCCCAATAAAGCGTTTGCCCTGCGGCATCCGTTTGGTGGCCTGAAAAAACAGATGTTCACCCTTGCGGGCAGTAAATTTGACAAGGCTGCTCAGAAGCAGGGCAAGGAATATCGGTTCGTATTTGTCCGTTCTAATGGGGCACAGCTGCAAAAAATCACCGAGATTGTGGAGAAGCAGCAGGTCAAGCCTGCCGTTGACGCTCGTGTCTTTTCTCTGGATCAGGCCAATGAGGCATTGCATCTTGTGGCTAAGGGCCAGCTCAATGGTAAAGTCATGATCCAGCTGTGAGAGAGGGAGAAATGCATTGAAATTGTCCATTCCTGTTGTAGACACCATCCAAACGCGGCACAGTGTCCGCACTTATGAGCGCAAGCCCTTGCTACCCCAGGATCGGGAAGCCCTGCTTATGTGCATGAAGCAGTTGGATAATCCCTTTGATGTTCCTGTTCATACCTACATCATTGAGCGGAAGCTGAATACAGACGGTGAAAAGCTGGGAACCTACGGCGTTATTAAGGGAGCGAGCACTTTCCTGGGGGTCTCCATCCCCGATATGGAGCTTGCACCGTTGGCGGCCGGATATGAATTTGAAAATCTGATCCTGTCAGCCACCCATATGGGACTGGGCACGGTGTGGTTAGCGGCGACCTTCAATCGGGACAGCTTTGCTTCCGCCATGAAGATTCCAAAGGACGAACTGTTTCCGGCAATTGCACCGGTGGGGTATCCCGCAGCCAAACGCAGCCTGACGGAAAATCTGATGCGCTCCACTATGAAATCTTCTTCTCGAAAAGAGTGGACGGATCTGTTTTTTCAGGCGGATTTTCACACTCCGTTGACCAAGGACATGGCCGGAGCTTATGCTCAGGCGCTGGAAATGGTGCGGCTGGCTCCGTCCGCCAAAAATGCACAGCCTTGGCGGGTGCGTAAAACCGAAAACGCCTATCATTTTTATGCGGACTACAAACCCGGGCTCTCCAAAGGGGAAGAAATGATCAAACAGGTCGATCTTGGCATTGCCTTGTCCCATTTCCATCAGACCGCTTTGGAGCTGGGGTTGACTGGAGCCTTTGAACAGATGCCACAGGAAGATGAAAACCTTCCTGAAAACCTGCATTACATGATTTCATGGCGTATTGCCGAGTAAAAGGAGGATGTTCTGATGAAACTTTATAACATCGTGTTTAGTCCCACGGGCGGAACAAAAAAGGTGGCCGACTATTTAACCGGTGCACTGGAGGGGGATATAACCACCGTTGATCTGACCGACAGCAAGCCGGATTTGAATGCCGTTTCACTGACAAAAGAGGATGTGGCAGTCATTTCCGTGCCCTCCTATGGTGGCCGTGTTCCTGCTGTGGCGGTAGAGCGGCTGGGTATGGTGCATGGCAACCGTGCTCGCGCCGTTCTGGTCTGTGTCTATGGCAACCGTGCTTATGAGGACACGTTGGTGGAGCTGGAGGACGCCGCAAAGCAGGCTGGTTTTCAGGTCATTGCGGCAGTTGCCGCCATCGCGGAACATTCCATCGCCCGTCAGTTTGCCGCCGGTCGGCCTGATGCGCAGGACGCAGCACAGCTTTCCGATTTTGCCAAACAGATCCAGCATAAGCTTTCTGCGGCAGACACGTCAGAACCTGTGATTCCTGGCAATCGTCCCTATAAGAAAGCTGGCGGAGCCGGTATGGTGCCCAAAGCAACAAAAGCATGCACCAACTGTGGTGCCTGTGCAGCAGAGTGTCCTGTGCAGGCCATCGACAAGAACAATCCGAAGAACGTGGATGAGAAGGCGTGCATCTCCTGCATGCGCTGTATCACCGTCTGTCCGCAGGGCGCTCGCAAGGTAAATCCCGTCATGCTCTCTGCGGCCAGCCTGATGCTGAAGAAGGTTTGCTCTGGGCGGAAGGAATGTGAGCTGTTCCTTTGATGCTGGAAACATACAGTCACCGGTTGGGGAATGCTCCTGTACCAACTCTTTGGGCGGCGAGAAGGCAGCAATAAAAACAGGCGTGATCGATGTAGGCGGCGGTTTGAGCGGTATCTATGCCGTCGGCATATTTGATTATTGCATGGATCACAACATCCATTTTGATTTGGGAATTGGCATCTCAGCGGGCAGCGCCAACTTGACATCCTTCGCAGCAGGACAAAGCTCTCATCCTCTCGCCGGATGATACCTGTGGCGTCAGTACTCTAAAAAAGGACAGGACGTCTCTGCAGCGCTTATACGATAAGAGGTATACAGACGGGAAAAAGATTTCGGACTTTCTGCTCGCCTTAAAATAAGAAAATATCGCCAAAGGTCTCTTGGGTGCGTTTCTGGCCAAAGAAACACAAACTTGCAGAGGGTTCGTTCCCCTTTGATGCCATCCAAACGCGCCGCAAAGTTTCATGGAGTTTTCTCTTACAATGGAAGCTCTTCCGCCGCCATCATTGCAGCATATCACATAACATTTTATAAATTATCCTTTAATATTTGTGCAGTACCGCTATTCAAACTGTGTAGGCCGTGCTATACTGAGATTGGCTATGTGGAAATTTTCTGCGGAACTGACACAAACCGCAATCTCACCTGTTGAGTGGTTCCGGGACGGACGGTTTTCAATGGCACACTATATCAGGGAGGTACTGAATATGGGCTTTTCTCTCTCCGTCTCCCAGGCGGACGCCGTGCTGCGTGCACTGAAAAAAGACTACCGTGTCTACGCACCAAAGCGTTTCCCCAAACAGGGCCGTTACTCCGACACCGATATCGTTCGCTATGATGAAATAGAAGCATTTGCCGACATTGTATGGGATACGAAATCCGATTATCCAGCCAAAGAGGTCATCACGCCCATTCAGCAACCTATTTTTTATTTTACCGAAGACGAATACCGCGCCAGCAAGGCCAAAACAAAACCGATTCTGCTGCTGGCCCGCCCCTGCGACATCAACGCCCAGCGGATTCAAGCCCGCATCTACGCCGGAAACGGCGGCTATGACGATCTATACTACACCCGAATCCGGGAACTGGTAAAATTCGCTGTTATGGACTGTAACGGCGGCGACGATACCTGCTTCTGTGTCTCCATGGGCACCAACCACACCGACGATTACGCCCTGGCTCTGAAGTTTTCTGCCGACGGGCTGCTGGTTGAGGTGGCCGACGAGTCCCTGGCTCCCTATTTTCAGGACATGCCCCAGGCCGATTACATCCACACCTTTGTGGAAGAAAATGAGCTGAAGGTCACCGTTCCCGATCTCAGCGACAAGGAGGTCCGCAAGGCCCTCAAAACCCATCCCATGTGGCAGGAGTACAACAGCCGCTGTATCTCCTGCGGTGCCTGCACCGTGGCCTGCTCCACCTGCACCTGCTTCACCACCCGGGACATCATCTACGGCGACAACCCTGAGGTGGGCGAACGCCGCCGGGTGACCGCCTCCTGCCAGATCGCCGGCTTCGATCAAATGGCCGGCCAGCGTGAGTTCCGCTCCACCCCCGCCGACCGCATGCGCTACAAGGTGCTGCATAAGTTCCATGACTATAAAGCCCGGTTTGGGGAGGAGCATATGTGCGTGGGCTGTGGCCGCTGTACCCACCGCTGTCCCGAATTGATCTCCATTTCTGCCACCGTCAACAAAATGTCCGCCGCCGTGGAAGAAATCAAGGCTTCCATGGACAGCCAGTAAAGGAGGTCTGCACCATGATGAATCCTGTTCAGCCTCAGGCCTGTACGATCCTGAGCGTCAAAAAAGAAAGCAGTCATGAGTGGACCTTCCGGGTTGCTACCGACGCCAAGCCCGCCCACGGTCAATTCATGCAGCTGTCCATTCCCATGATCGGCGAGGCACCCATCTCCGTCTCTGCCCAGGGCGACGGATGGCTGGAGTTTACCATCCGTTCCGTGGGCAAGGTCACCAACGTCATCTTTGAGAAGGAGGCGGGAGATACCCTGTTCCTGCGGGGTCCCTACGGCAAGGGGTGGCCCGTGGAACAGTTCCGTGACAAGCACCTGGTGGTCATCACCGGCGGCACCGGCCTCGCTCCCGTCCGTTCCATGCTCAACATGCTGGCCCAGACTCCCGGCTATGCCCGGTCGGTCCATCTGATCTGCGGTTTCAAAAACGCCGACGGCATCGTGTTCCACAGCGAGCTGGAAGAATGGCAGAAACACTTTTCTACCATCTATACCCTGGACAACGGCACCCTGGAGGGCTGGCGCACCGGTATGGTGACGGCCTTTGTACCGGAGCTCCCCGTTGACACCTTCGGCAGCGACTATGCTGTGGTGGTGGTAGGCCCGCCGCCTATGATGAAATTTACGGGTCTGGCCCTCTTGGACCACGGCGTGGACCCGGAAAAGATCTGGATGAGCTTCGAGCGCAAAATGTCCTGCGCGGTGGGCAAGTGCGGCCACTGCCGCATCGACGAGGTATATGTCTGTCTTGACGGCCCGGTGTTCCCCTATACCATAGCCCGGGACCTGGTGGACTGAGAAAGGAGGGGCCAGAGGATGAATCAGGACATCAACATCAAAAAGGTGCGGCTGAACTGCTATCGACAGTCCAAGGTACCGGGAGAATTCATGCTGCAAATGCGCGTACCCGGCGGCACGGTGGACGCTAAGTACCTCAGCTATGTGGAGCACATTGCCAAAACCTGGGGCGACGGCACCTTCCATTTAGGCACCCGGCAGAACTTTGACATTCCCGGCATTCCCTACGAAAATATCCCGGCGGTCAATGCCTATCTGGAGACCTACATCAAGGAAGTGGATGCTGAGCTGTGCAACGTGGACATGGATACCATTGCCCATGAGCCCCACCCCTGGGACCCTACGGAGGGCTACCCCACCATTGGCGCCCGCAATATCACCGCCTGCATCGGCAATTACCACTGCATTTGCGGCAACTGCAACACCTTTGAGCTGGCCCGGAAGATTGAGCCCATCATTTTCCCCAGCCACTACCACATCAAGATCAACATTGCCGGCTGTCCCAACGACTGCAACAAGGCCCACATGTGCGACTTTGGCATCATCGGCGTGGCACGCATGACGTATCATCCCGAGCGCTGCATCGCCTGCGGTGCCTGCGTGCGGGCCTGCCAGAACGGAGCCACACGGGTCCTGTCCGCCAATCCGGCCATCGGCAAGGTGGAGAAGGACGCCTGCTGCTGCGTGGGCTGCGGCGAGTGCGTCCGTGTCTGCCCCACCAGCGCCTGGACCCGTCAGGAGACCAAGTTCTACCGGGTAATTCTGGGCGGCCGCACAGGCCGGCAGACCCCCCGCACCGGCAAAATGTTCCTCAATTGGGCCACGGAGGACGTGATTCTGGGCGTTCTGAAGAACTGGCAGAAGTTCTCCGCATGGGTCATGGACTACAAGCCTGAATACCTCCACGGCGGCCATCTCATCGACCGGGCCGGTTACAAGAAATTCAAAGAAATCATCCTGGATGGCGTGGAACTGAACCCCGAGTGTCTGGTAGCGGAGGACTTGTATTGGCATGAGACCGAATACCGCTCCAACTTCAATGTTAAACCCCTGTCTATGCACCACACCGCCGGTCCAAAAGAATAACGCAACCGAAATACACCGCATTCTCCTGTAACTCAATTCGCAGTGCACGATGTTGGATTATTCGCACCTTCCTTTTAAATCTGATCCGGTGCACGAAAAGAGGAGACAAAATAGTCGGAGGTCACATGAATCGCATGTGACCTCCGACGTTTTCATTTGCTCGGACAGACTCAGAAAATTCAACTTCGGTGCTAACACGGCGGAGCCTGCTGGGTGTCCTCCTCGGAGAGCGCACAGCTGCCGTCAGGCAGCACTACCGCCCGCTTGCGGGCGGTGAGTAAGTGCGCTCTTGGTATCATTACTTTCTGGGCAGGGGCAACTTGAAAGCGATTTTTTCTGTGTGCTATAATTGCCTTGAACAGAGCGATAAACCGGAATTGATAGGTGATGTGAAGTGGATATAAAAAAGTTTTGGAGCGCCATTCTTGCTCAAAATGAACAGGAAATCAGAGAATATTTTCATCAAGAAGCATATGTAAACTGGCACTGCACAAACGAGCATTTTAATGTAGACGAATTTGTCGTTGCTAACTGCGAGTATCCGGGAAACTGGGATGGAATTGTTGAAAGAGTAGAAACTATAGAAGATTTAATTATCACAGTTACGCTTGTCTATCCAAAAGAAAGGAATATTTCCTTTCATGTCACATCTTTTATTAAAATCAAAAATGACAAAATTGTATCAATGGACGAATATTGGGCAGATGACGAAAATGCACCTCAGTGGAGATTAGATAAACATATTGGTACAGCAATCCGATAACTTCCCATTTGTCGGGGAGTCGAATAAGACGGGGCATGGCCATCTCCCACCGTGCCATGCCTCATTGCATATACGTCTCCCTTCCCTCTGCTGGTTGTCACTTTGCCACAAATGAACCGTCAGCCGATGTAATGATGTAATATAGTAGGTAGCGCAAACCACCCTTTATACAGTAACTCCCAGAAAGAGACCATGAAAACCATGTCGGACTACGGCGTGACCCCCCAGGCATGGGGGCCCTTTGCCGAGGGTCAGTTCGGCATCTTCACAAACCCCATCCTCACAGAGATTGGCCGTGCCCATGGTAAGACTGCCGCCCAGGTGGCCCTGCGTTGGAATATCCAGCGTGGTGTGGTGGTCATCCCCAAGAGCGTTCACCGGGACCGCATAGAACAGAATTTTGATATTTGGGATTTCTCTCTCTCCAAGGAGGAGATGGCGAAAATCGACACTCTGGATATGGGACACAGCAGCATTGTGGATCACAACAACCCTGAGTTCATCAAGATGCTCCACAGCCTGAAAATCCACCCGTAAGCCTCTTTTTGTTTCCCGGCTCTGGTTCCCTTCCAGTTTAGCAGTCCGTTTTTCCGGACTTACCCTCCAAAGACTGATTTCTGTTTTGACCACTTGGCGGGCACCCTCTTTCGAGAGTGCCCGTCTTTTTGTTTTCTGCGGCGCAGTTTTTGAAATGAAACCGCGGGTATTCTCGCCTGGATTACTCATCTCTTTTGAAAACTGGTGCGGATGTGCTATAATGACAAAAATATGTTTCAGCGGGAGGTGGGCCCTTGTTACGACAGGTTCGATATTTTCAAGCCGTTGTGCGCAACAACAGCTTTTCAGAGGCGGCGGAGGAATGCCACATTTCCCAGTCTGCCATCTCTCAGCAGATCAAGGCACTGGAGCAGGAACTGGGCTTTTCTCTGCTGGAACGGCAGAATCGGAAATTTGTACTGACTCCTGCGGGAGAGCATTTTTACAAAAAGAGCCTGATATTACTTGCGGATTATGAGCAGATGTGCAGCGAAGCCGCTAAGATCGCCCGTGGAGATGAAGCGATTCTAAAAATAGGATACCTCCGCAACCATAACAGCCCGGAAGTTCATCAGGCGTTGGAGGAATTTTCAGAAAAGTACCCTCGTGTTGACCTTCAACTGCTGTACGGCAACCATGAAGATTTATTTGACCTGCTGCGCACCGGCGGCGCGGATCTGGTAGTCAACGATCAGCGTCGTGCCTTTTCCGACGAATATGTCAATTTGATTTTAGCCACCAACAAAATGTATATTGAGTTGGCAGCCCGAAACCCTGCGGCGGAACTTTCTTCTGTTACTGTACAGGAATTGAAAAACATTCCCTGTATTCTGGTGGCGTCCAAAGAACAGCAAGCCACTGAAAAAGAGTTTTACCAGACCATCATCGGTATACAGAGTGAGATCCTCTTTGCAGAGAATCTGGAAGAGGCACGCATGATGGTCATCAGCGGTCAGGGCTTTTTACCGGTGGAAGGCAACGGCCCGGCGATGACCTTCGGCACTTCCATTCGCCGTGTTCCACTTTGCCGCGGAGAGGAGCAGATTGCCCGCAACTACTGTCTGTTCTTCAAGAAAGATAACTCCGGCTATTATGTAGAGGAATTTGCGGACATTTTGAAACGTAAATTTTAATAGTTACCCGGCTATATTACGGCTGCCCTTGCTCTGCAAGGGCAGCTTTTTCATATAAGCAAAACTTATCAAATGCGGCGGAAACTCAAATTGATGGACCGCGCAGGGATTTTTATAATAAAAGCAGACCAACCCAAAGGAGAGTCTGCTATGAAGGTCCTGATTGTCAGTTCCAGCCCCCGGAAGGGAGGCAATTCCGATGTACTGTGTGACCAGTTTGCCAAAGGTGCGGCGGCGGCCGGACATGAGGTAGAAAAAGTAAATCTGCGGGAGAAGCAGCTGTCCCCCTGTCGGGCCTGTTACGCCTGCATGGAAAACCATATCTGCGCCGTCAAGGACGATATGGCGGAGATTTTTCCCAAACTGGTGGCAGCCGATGTCATTGTGCTGGCATCCCCGGTGTACTTTTACTCCATATGCAGCCAGATGAAGATGCTGATCGACCGCTGCCTGGTCAATCACAAGGCCATTGCAAACAAGCGGTTTTATTTTATCATCACGGCTGCCGATCCCCAGCACGAAGCCGGGGATGGGACGCTGGCGGCATTCCGGGGCTTTCTGCGCTGCCTGCCGGATGCAAAGGAAGCGGGCGTGATCTACGGCACCGGCACCTGGGACAAGGGGGATGTCTATCAGCACCCGGCCTATACCCAGGCTTATGAGATGGGGAAACAGATGTAAGGAGGAGCACAGCATGGAACACATCAAAAAGAACTTTGGCTTTGGATGTATGCGCTTGCCCATGAAAGACGGCGAGGTGGATATTGAGCAGACCTGCCGGATGGTGGACGCTTTTCTGGAAAACGGCTTCAACTATTTTGATACGGCCCATGGCTATCTGAACGGCAAGAGCGAGGGTGCTTTGAAAACCTGCCTGACCAGCCGTTACCCCCGTGACCGCTATATCCTCACAGATAAGCTCACCAACTTTTTCTTCAAAAAGCAGGAGGACATCCGTCCTCTGTTTCAGAGCCAGTTGGAAGCCTGTGGCGTGGATTATTTTGACTTCTATCTGATGCACGCCCAGGGAGCCGCCACCTTTGCCTACTTCAAGCAGTGCCGGGCCTATGAGACGGCGCTGGAACTAAAGGCCGAGGGTAAAATCCGGCACTTTGGCATCTCGTTCCATGACCGGGCGGAGGTATTGGAGCAGATTCTGACCGAGTACCCCCAGGTGGAGGTGGTTCAGATCCAGTTCAACTATCTGGACTATGAGGACCCCGCCGTGGAGAGCCGGAAATGCTATGAGGTCTGCCGCAAATACGGCAAGCCGGTCATTGTTATGGAGCCGGTGAAAGGCGGCACTCTGGCAAACTTACCAGAAAGGGCCAAGGCGGTTTTGGATCAGCTGGGCGGCGGTTCCGCCGCAAGCTACGCCATCCGCTATGCTGCCGGGTTTGAAGGCATGATGATGGTTCTCTCCGGCATGAGCAGCATGGAGCAGATGGAGGAAAACATCCGCTTTATGAAGGACTTCCGTCCGCTGGACGCCAAAGAGCTGGAGGCTATTGATCAGGTACGGGAAATCTACCACTCCATGAATTTGATTCCCTGCACCGCCTGCCGCTACTGCGTGGCCGGATGTCCCAAGCACATCTCCATCCCCGACCTGCTGGCGGTCATGAACACGAAGCAGATTCATCACGACTGGAACGCCGATTATTATTACAACGTGGTCCACACCGGCGGAGGAAAAGGCAAGGCATCCGACTGCATCCAGTGCGGAAAATGCGAAAAGGCCTGCCCACAGCACTTGCCCATCCGCAAACTGTTGGTGGACGTGGCAAAGGAATTTGAAAAGTAAGGAGAATCCCGAATGGCAAAACTTGTTGTGTTTTATTCTCCATCTTATTGAAAACCTCCACATTACCTATACGTTTTGGTAACCGTATAGGTAATGTGGAGGTTCTATTTGCCAAAGTATTTTACCCCAGGTTTAATCAGTAGTCTTGTTTGCTTTGAGTGTGTAAAAGTAGGTGTCTGATGTTCCCGAACGCTCCGTCCTTCCTTTATAATTGTGCAAATTCTGCAGCAATTTGTTCAGTATAACGGTCATATTCATAATACTCTGCAAGGTAGGTGCCATACTCTTCAAACAAATGTCTGAGGACGTCCATCGTCATAGAAATGCTATTGTCATAGTCCAAAAGGATCTGTTTTCGATCCGCCTTATTTTTCAACAGTGTAACAACGCCAAATCCAGCACCAATTAGTGTAACAACTAGCAGTGACAGACTGGTGAGTGGAGATGCAATGGCTGCCGCAATTCCCAATGCGAATCCTACATATGCAGGCCAATTTTTAACCTGTGTAAGGCTATTGTCCCGCTTGGCCGCAAAGAATTGCTCCACTTTCTGCTGTTCACTAGCTTCATTTGAAAAATCTGCGGTTGTTGTATATTCCCCTATGGTAATGGGCAGATGTATCTTATCGATGGCACGGTAGGCCGCTGTATGATTGTTGATGGCTTTTTCGTGGATTTCCCGGGTCAAGGCAAACATATTAAGACGGCTCTGTCCATTTACCTCTTTTTCGTCTGCAGTAAACACCCAATCGATTATCTCCGCAATCAAACAGAGTTCGGATGCATCATGGGTCTGCTCTGCCGCAAACTTCTCCTTCGCAACCTCCACCTCACCTTGATAACGGATAATCAATTCATTGTAGCGAATCTCATCATAGACCGCTTTCTCCATAGGATTGGCCCGGGCAATCAATTCATCAATATAATTTTTGACAAAGGCATTGTGTTTTCCCGCCTCTGCATGAATCAGTTTTTTGAGAAATTCTAAAATTGTAAGATTGGCGCTAGCCATTCGCATAGCAGTTGCTAAAGCAGTGAACTCGCCGCAATACTTTTTCAGCAGCGGATAAGCCGGTTCCTCCTTACCATCCATGCGACTGTAAAAAGCCTGGGCTCTGGATACCATTTCCTCTTCACTGTATCCTTTGGCATTAATATTGGCCTGTATTACCTTTTTGATAAATGTCTGAATTTCTGAACGGGTTGTCTCACTGACGTTCTCACTGGTGTTGACCGCCCTGCTCATCAATGCAAACAACAGCAGAAAATTCCGTTGGTCAGATCCTTTCAGCGAACACTCCTGATAAGTGAAAAACCACTTCAGAGCAGATTCATCCCTCTGCATTCGAAGATTAAACAGCATAAAAAAAATAGCACTATTTTTTTATCTAATGTAATAGCCCGTTCGATCGCCCGTTCAGCTAACGAGCGATCATCATTTTTCCATGCCATAACAGCAATTAAAACACACGTCAACCAGTAATCCGGAGTTTTGAGATGCTGTATTTCCACAGACTTATAGATAACTGCGTCACTAACCATATCCATATCCAGGTTGTCCATCATACCCTGAACTAGTTTTCGGATAGTCCTATAATTGGAAAAGTCATAATACTTTTTATTGTTACATTCGCGAATTTTCTTATTTGCAAGCTCCATCTGTTTGAATCGGACATACATCTTGTCAATTTCGCCTTGAAGTTCGATTGCTGCAATTCCCTTTTGATGACTGTCCTCAAATTTAGCCGTACTTTCATTTAAAGTACTACAAATTTTGTTGTTGCAGTCCTCCAGCACACGGTAACCGTTGCTAACACCCCTCTCAATTTCATTGAGTTCGTGCTTAAGCTCCCGGTTGATTGCTCTTTGGCGGCTCAGCTCCGCCTCAAGCGATGATATGCTCATGTGGTCACACCTCCTGATTTTCCGAAGCATTCACCGCGCGCTCCACTCCCCATGCACGCAGTTTTTCTAATGTCTCCGGATTTGTTTTTGCATAGGGAATCATCTGACGGAAGCGTTCGAGCAATGCCCAAGTCGATAACTCCGCCTCAGAGTATAGCAACTGTTCCTCCGCCAAGCTTTTCACAGCATATTCAAACTGTATGCTAATATGCTATTGCCTAAGTCTTATGTAACAAGGCGCGGACAGCCAGCTGGCTGTCCGCGCCTTGTTTTCGCAGGTAACGGGATCGGATCCCTCCGTGTTACCAGGTCACGTATTTCTCACAGAACTGCTTAAGCATCACCGCGACCTGGGCGCGGGTCGCGCTGCCCCGGGGACTGAGCATCGCTTTCCCGGTCCCGTTGATGATGCCGGAACCAACCGCCCACTGCATCGCGGGAACGGCATACTCACCCAGCTCCGCAACGTCCGCATAGGAGAGGAGATTGGTGCTCTCTCCCACGCTCACATCATAGCCCTTATACTGCGCGTAGCGATACAGCATAGCGGCCATCTGCTCGCGGGTGATCGGATTGTCCGGACCAAATTTGTTGTCTCCGTATCCGGCGACGATCCCCTCGCTGGCGGCCCATCGGACCGCCTCGCCATACCAGGAGCCCTGGTCCACATCATCGAATGTCATGGCATAATTCACCACAGGACTGCCTTCCACTCTCCACAGAATGGCGGCAATCATGCTGCGCGAGGTGGTTACCTCGGGGCTGAAGGTGGTGGCACTGGTGCCCGCCATCAAGCCATGCTCGTAGACATAGCGTACCCCCTCTTCATACCAGGACCCTGCGGGCACATCCACAAAGGGCAGTCCGTCCGAGGTCATCTCCGCAAAAGAGGCCTTCACGGTAACGGCACCGGCCGGCATGGTAAAGGTGTACGTGCCATCCCCCTTGCCGTTGAGAGGGATCGTCTTTCCGGTCGGATCGGTGGCGGTCAGACCAGCGAGCCGGTAGCCTTCCTCCGGCGCGGGGGTCAGTGTGATGGCCGTGCCCGCGGTGGCCATGCTCCGGCTGGCAGTCACGGTTCCGTGGTCGCCGGATTCCACCGTGATCTTATAGCTGGGGTTTCCCCCACCCCCGCCGCCGCTGGTGTGTGTGCTGGTGATGTGCAGGGCGTAGGCGGTGCTGCCGATATGCACGGTGATGACCGTTTCTCCTGCGCCAATAGGGATGTACTGGCTGCCGCTGCCGGTGAATTCCGTACCGTTGATGGTGACCTTCTCCCCGCTGCCGGAGATGGCGGTGACCAGGGTACCATAGTCGGAGATCCCGGAGATGGCATAGGTGAGCACCCCGTTTTCGTCCGGTTTGAAGTCATCTCGGGTCACAGGCAGCCCCTCAAAGGTGAGGCTGTCCTCGCCCGCCGCCGCGGCGTGGACCACCACGCGGCTGCCCAGACGGGTGAACGGGATCGTGCTGGTCTGCACGGTCTCGCCAGGCAGCGTTCCGCGGATGTCGGTGGTCTTGGTCTCCAGCACCTGGCCGTCCTCGTCCAGCAGGGAGGCCACCAGAGTCGCGGTGGTCTGATCCTGGAGCGAATTGTTCTTCAGCTCCACCACAGCGGTGGTGACGTCGGTATTGGTCTGCGTCACGTTCCGCGTGGTCTTTTCCCCGGTGCGGGCATATGCGCCGGTGAGCAGGACCGCGGAGGTGTTATTGCCGGTGGCATACTCCGCCATGGTCTGGCTGTTTTCCTTCACTTCCGCCTTGGCGTAGAGGTACACGCCGCTGGCGGGGACCTCCTCCTGCTGCAAGGTGTTGCACACATAATCCTTCAGATCATAGGTGAACTGGAAGGTCATGCTGCCCTGGTCCATGCGCCGCAGGGCGTCGCCGCGGAGGGTGACCGTGTTGCCGGATACGGATACGCCGTCCTGGCTGCCCTCCAGGGTGACCGCAGCGGCGCTGGTGTACTCGGAATCGGTGTAGAGGCTCAGCTCCACCGTGCGCCCCGTGTTCTCCAGCAGGGCTGCGGAATCGTTGTACAGGGTCACCTGGACGGTGCGCTTGCCCTCATGCTCACGGACCACCTCCATAGAGGAGATCCCCACGTCGTTGTAGTCCAGGTGGAGGGTGTCGCCGGCAAGCGGTCCGCTGCCGTCGGCAGTGATGGTATAGGTGGGATTGGCGATGGCGGCGCCCGTCTTGTACAGCACCGTCACGCTGGCGCTCTCACCGGGATTCAGGGCAACGGCATCGGAGGCATATCCGCCCACCTCCGCCGTCAGGCCGGTAAGCGGGGTAGTGCCGGTGTTGCGAAGTGTGAACCCGACCGGAGTGAAGGCGTTTACCTGCAGATTTGCATAGTCCACCGAGATGGCGTCCACCGACACGGCCTCCGCCGTCAGGCTGCCGCCGCCGGTGAGCAGCTGATCGGTGTCGGCGGGCACCGCATATCCGGCCACATTTTCCGTTGCCGACTCACTGTACTGAGTGCCGAAGATGTAGGCGCTGATCTTGCCGTCGCTGTCCTTCCAGGCGCTGAAGGAGTTGGACAGGGTACGGCTGGGCAGGGTGACCAGAGGCTGAGGCGTGGAGAGATACACCTCTCCCCCGCTCTTGCACAGCTGGGTGCCATAGAGGAGGCTGTGGTCGGCCTCGCCCTTGGCGTTGGATGCCGTCTCCGCCCACACCAGGGTCAGGCCGTGGACACTCTGGCCGCTCTCTTTTGCAAACTGGAAATTGGAGTTGATGTTCAGATTCTCCTCCTGGGAGATGGCCTTGACACTGGCCGGGATGGCGTTTTCGCTGCTGCCGTTGTAGAGCTGCCCATCGGCGCCCACGGCCTGCAGACGGATGTCGCCGCCGTCCTGCGTGCTGTACCAGCCCAGGATAAAGGAGCCATCCGCCGCCGCCACCTGGGGATTGGCGTCGGTCTCCTTATCGTTGGTGAGCACCACCAGATCGCCCAGGGTGCCGTCCTTCTCCACCACACGGTAGGCCAGCTCGTAGCCCTCCATGGGTTGATTCTCCGGGTCACTGGACCCGCGATCCAGGGTAAAGACCACGATGGAGGTGCCGTTCTCCAGCATAGCGGTTTTCAGGCCGACCACGCCGCCCTGGGAACCGTTGTAGGCCATCTTGGCATCGCTCCAGCTGTTTCCGTCAAAGATGCTGAAGCAGATGCTGTCTCTGGTGTCGAAAGAAGTCAGATCATTCGCATCCGAGGCATAGACGCTCCGCCAGAAGACCACGGCATGGCTGCCGCCCACCGCCGTCACCGGCGCCAGGTCGGGGGAGGCGTTGTCGGTGAGCTGCTTGGTGGTCCAGCTGCTTCCACCGTCGGAGGTAGCAGCCACCATAATCTCGGTGCTGTTGAGCAGCTGCTTCTGCTCATCGGGGGAAATGGGATCGCCGGCGTTTTTGTCCAGATTGGTGCTCAGACGGGACCAGGCAGCCACGGTAAATCCGCTGGTGCCGGAGAGCGAGGGGGACAGGTCGCCGAAGCCGTTGTTGGTGTCGTCCCCGTCGTCGTCGATGACCGCGCCCTCATCGCCCACCTTGCCGGCCCGGATGCGGCTGGCATAGAAGTCCTCGCTGTTGCCGTCGCTGATGTAGGCCGAGAGGCTGCCGTCGTCATTCACCACCGGCTCCGAGCCGGGGTTGGCGTCGTTCTGCACCACGGTCGCGTCGCTGTCAAAGCCGGGGGTATTCCAGGCGCGCTCCCCATTGGCGTAGGCCTCCAGATAGCTGCGGCTGAGCAGGGTGGGCGTACCCGCCAGAGACGTGGTGCTGGTGCCGTTTCCGGTCCAGTAGTCGTTGATGTACTGATAATCGCCGAATTTTTCGTTGTAATTGACCTTGCCGGAGACCAGCGCTCCGTCATAGGAGATGAAGAGCAGCTTGACCACCACTTTGAGGCCCACCTCGCCTTCCACGCCGAGGGCCTGTCCGTTGCGCTGCTGGCCGCTGGTCAGATAGGTCCGGGAGAGGAACTGGTTGGTGGAGTCGCCGGTGAGCTTGCCGAATAGGCCGATCTTCAGCGCCACGATGCTGTAATCAAAGCCCACGCCGCCAAAGGCGCTGATATAGCCGTTGATGCGCAGGGTGGTGAGGAAATCGTTGACGGAGTCGGAGGCCTTGGCCTCTTCGCTCCAGCCGGAGGTATCCTTCACCTGGTCGGTGTAGACCGTGGCGGCCTTGTAGTCCAGCTGGAGGGACAGACCCGCGCCGAAGGAGGCGGTGATGGGGATCGGACCGGCAAAGAAGTTCACGTTGGCCTCAAAGCCCACGCCCGCACCGGCGGTAAAGCCGCCGCTCACCACACGGAAGGCCCACGCGTGCTGGTCGGTGTCGTAGTAGAACTGGCCCTCGTAGCAGCCGGTCAGCTGCGCGCCGAAATCCAGGCCGGAGTTGGTGGTCTTCAGATAGTTCTGTCTCAGGTCCTGTCTGGGGTGGTAGTTGCCCTGGGCCATATCGCTGAGGTCGCCCACGCTGGGCACACCCACCTGCCGCTCGGTGTCCAGCAGCTCATAGTTCATGGACAGGCCGTCCTGGTCGTAGTCGAAGTCCTCCAGTTCCAGGCTGTCATAGCCGCCCCAGATGAGCACATTGAAGACCGTGCTGTCCTCCGTGGGGGTGATGAGTACTTTGAACAGGGGGTTGCTGGAATTGGCCACCGAGCGCAGCATGGAGGCGATATCCCCGTTAAAGGCGCTGCTGATGGAGCTGTTGCCAAAGGTGAAGCGGCTGCTGTTGCTGTTCAGGCCGTTCTGGAAGCTGCCCTGCATGTCCAGCACCACCGCCTTGGCGTCCTCGTTGACCAGCTTCACATCGGTCAGGTCAATGACCTGGAAGGGCATGGACACGTCCTTGAGCAGCTGGTCATTCTGGTACACGCAGGCCCGGAGCTTGGCGGCCGTCTCGGGCTTGAGCCAGCCGGACTCCGTCATGGTCTTCTTGGTCAGGACCATGGTGTTGGTGACGATAGGGATGGAGGAGAAGGGGAAGGTGCTGTCCTCCACGGTCTGTCCCTCGGGGACAAATCCATTTTCCCCGGTCATGGAGACCGTGGCCTTGCCATTTTCCGTCTCCACGCCCCAGAGCATAAAGCGGCTGGTGAGCTCGGCATACTTGTAGGTACTGTTGGGACCCACTCGGCCGGTGGAGCCCATGACATCCCGGATTTGCAGATCGGTTCCGCTCTCTTTGCCGTAGGCCATGGTCTGGGCGGTGAGGAAGGGCTGCTCCTCCTGGCCCTGGGGAACCTCCTCCAGGGTGACCACCGCACTGCCGGTGCGCAGGATGCGGTCGGCGGACATGCTGCCCTGGATGTTCACCAGAGTGGGATAATATTTGTTATTGTCCATGTCACTGAGCTCGAACCAGTAGTCCAGCGCAGCGTTGGTCAGCTGTCCGGTATAGCCATCGGCCGCAAACTGGGTGGCATCCATGTACACCGTCAGCTTGCCGTCTTGATCGGTGGTGTATTTACCGTCGGTGGCCCCGGAGATCAGGCTGCCGGAGGTGGGTCCCATCTGGGCGCTTTCACAGTAGTAGCCGCCCAGGTACACGCCGCCCCGGAGGGTGAAGGTCTCGTTGGCAAAGGGCGTGCCGTCGGGCTGCACCAGGTACAGCTCCGCCTTGGCGGCGGGACGGAGGGTGACGGTGTTCAGGGGATAGAGCTGCAGCTTGGCCGCGTCCCGCTCCCCGCTGGAGAGGGCGCTGTTGAGAATGGTGCCCAGATTGGGCTCCTTCTCGCTGCCCGAGCGGAAATACACGTCGCTTTGGATGCCGCTGGGCTCATAGAGGGCCAGGAGGCCGTCCGCATTGGTTTGGACCGTCTTGCTCTCGCCCGCGCCGTTGGTGTAGGTGACCTCCGTGGTCACCGCGGGCGTGACCTGGAAGAGGTAGAACTTGTCCCGCAGGGTGTTCACATTCACGGTCACACTGTCGCTCATGCCGGTGGCCGCGTGGGTGGCCGTGATGGTGGCGGAGCCGTCCGTGGTGGCGGAGAGCGCCATCTGCGTCCGGGGCAGATAGGTCTCGTAGCTCAGATCCGCAATGTTGTCCCACAGACCGCCCTGGCGGTAGTAGATGCCCACGGCCTCCGGGTGGTCCGAGACCCACCGGATGCCGTCCCGGAAGCTGCTCCAGTTGTAGGCATCCGCGTTGATGCTCACGTACTCGATGAGGCCCAGCTCCTGGCGCAGTTCCAGAATGCTTTTGCTGTCCGTGGGAAGGCTGCCGCTCACCTTGGAGGTGTTATCCATGGTGATCGGGCCTTCCGGCTGGATCTCCAGCGCGCCGGAGCGGTAGACCCGCAGCACGATGGAGTCGGAGCTGGGGGCAAAGTTCGGGCTGCCGGTCTCATTTTCGGTAAAGGTGATGGTGTAGGTGTCGTAGAGGCCGCTGCCCACCGCTGCCGGTGTAAAGCGCACCGTACCGCTGCCCCCGTCTACCGATGCGGCGGACAGGCACTGGCTGGTGACCTCTTCCGCCGTCGACGCACCGTCCGCCATACGGGCGGCGGACAGGGTGCCCTTTGCATCCGGATTGCCCGAGATAGTGCAGGTGAGCGCGGCGGTCTCCGCATCGGTGAGGTCGGTCTTGTCCGAGGTGATGCGCAGCTGGGTGGGCGGGGAGAGCACCGTAATGGAAGAGGTGGCCGCGCGTTTCTCGGGGCTCTCCATCCCGACCTCCACGGTGTACTGGCTCTGGGGATAAGTCACCGGCAGGTCTGTGGCTGGGATGGTACAGGAGGTGATCCGCTCTCCCCCGGCCGTACTCTTCACCTCATAGCTCTTGCTGGGCTCGCCGGTGGCCTGCGTGCCCGCAAAGAGCTTGATGGTGAAGGTGATATCCTGTCCCGGATAGAGGTCAAAGACATTGGTGTTCCACTTCACCGTGGCGCTGCTGCCGCTCTGGAGCAGGGACTCCTGGGCATACTGGGGGATGCCCAGATACAGCTTGTCGCCGGCGGTGATGGTAAACTCCAAATGATTGGATTCCTTATCATCCTTTGTATCCTCCGGCGTGCCGTTGTCAGCCACGTAGTAGAAACTCACTTTGCCGGTTTTGGACTGGAGCTCGATCTGGCCCTCCTTGGTAATGGTGGCAATGGTTTCGTCTGTGCTGTGCCAGGTGCCGCTGGTGGCCGCCCCCTCCGGGCTGGTCTGCGCCTGGAGCTTGGGGATGGCTTCGTCGCTGAGGGCAATCGTGTAGTTGTAGTCCGGCCCAGCGCCGACCACACTGATGACTACATCGGCCACATCCACGCGCCTGGCGATGGTGACCGATTTTGTCTCCCAGGGCACCGTCTCCCAGCTCTCTCCGTTCTTTACCTGGAGCTGGACGGTGACGTTCTGGTCCACCGTTGTGGGCGTGAGGGGGTACGGCTTTGCGGTGAAGGTGTAGGAGTCATTGGCCCCTTCCTCCATGGTAACCGTATGCTCCTGATCCGGGGCGCCGTTCACGCTGACGAGCAGCCGCATCAGGCCGGTGGGATTGGTCAGATATTCGCTGTACATCTG
This sequence comes from Pseudoflavonifractor sp. MCC625, assembly GCF_018784545.1. Lineage (NCBI taxonomy): Bacteria > Bacillati > Bacillota > Clostridia > Eubacteriales > Oscillospiraceae > Pseudoflavonifractor > Pseudoflavonifractor sp. MCC625. Next base: position 43,088 of record NZ_WQOJ01000023.1, read on the forward strand.
CTGATACTTGGGATTCTGATCCACAGCAATCGAGAAGTTCAGCGCCTTGCCGCTCTCATCATAGGTGACATCTAGACCTTCCACGGCATTTCTCAGAATGGGGGTATCCAGGGTCACGCCGGAGACGGTAACGTTATTCACCTCTTTGGCCTTGTTGCCCCAGTAGTCTGTGATGCCGGAGTTGGAGGCCACGCCCACAGTAAGGACGCCGTCATCCATTTCCTTGACCTCATAGAAGAAGGTGATGTACTTGCCGCTGGTGGAGCCGTGGAGCTCTTCCAGCGTGTACGGAGTATTGTTGATGGTGATTTGGGTATCATTCGTGGCCTGAATGAACTCATCGGCAGTAATGGTAATGGGAATCACATCGCCGCTCCGGTAGGTACCCAGCGGTGCGGAGACGGTGAGGATGGGGGCCTCGCCGTCATTTACCAGTTCAAAACTGGACTTGGTGGTAGTGGCGGTATAGCCGTTTACATAGTAAACGTAGGTTTCGTCAAAGTCGCCATCGCTGATCTGATCCCATTGTACCGTGTCATCCTTGCAGATACTTAATTTCAGAAGAAAATTCAGGGGATAGACCGCGGGGTAAGAGGACATCGTTGTGGAGATGATATTGTAGGAGATGTCCGCCGTCCCCCTGCCGGAGGGGAGGCTGAGCGGAAAACCGTTGACACTGTTTGCGTCGATGTAGGGGTTTGCGCCGAGAAGGACGCTCTGCGGCACAATCAGCGTGCGGTGCTGTTCCCCGGTGATATTTTGGTAATCATCGGTGTTCTCCTGCTTGATGGTGGCGGTGACGTGGGTGCGTATCGCGCTGTCGGAGTCGAGCGTGTCAAGGCACTGCTGGAGATAAGTCAGCGTCTGCTCCAGTGCCTCGAGATCGGTGCTCAACGCCAGTGAAAACCCTATTTGGCTAACGAGCTCGTAATCGATCTTGTTAGAAGAGGTCATCTCTTGGGAGGCGCTTGCAGAGCCTGGCATGGCCGGCAACGGATTGGAGATGGAAAAGTAGCCGTTCCAGCAGTCGCTCAGGCCGCTCCCGTCCTGGAAGAAGAAGCCCTGGGCGTCATAGAAGGACACATTCTGCCAGATATCCCCGAAGGAAATCTCACCAAATGAAAGATAATTTTTCCATGTTGTCGCATAATCCGAGATCCCAGGCGCACTAATGCAGAGATACAGCGGCCCGGTGTAATCATTCCTGAACGCATCTGTCGTCAGTGTGTACTCTGTTCCGTCCACCTGTAACATTTCCTCTGGGGTAAAAAAGTAAATGATTTCACCGCTGTTGTTCCCCAGAGAATAACGGTTGCTGGTCTGATCGGACAGGTAGACGGCAAGCCCACGGTTAAACATATTGCTCACAGACTCTTCGCCCCAGAATCCCATGGCCTTGAGCACATTGGAAAAATCCACCTTGAATTTGATCGAGAGGGTGGTGCCCCGCGGGATGGTCACGTCGGGGGTGCTGATGTAATAGGTGTCGTCCTTCACCTGCACGTTGCTGGTGTCAAAGACGACCTGATCGCGGTTGGCCGTCAGGGTCATACCCTCGCCCTGGAGCTGCTCCAGCAGGCTGTTGAGATTCTCCAGGGTCTCCCCCTCGAAGGTGGCCCCAGTAAAATACTTCTCCTGCAGATACTGCAGCTGCCGCTCGATGGCGATGATGGTCTTGAGGTCCTTCAGGGCGATGGGCACCCCGTCCACCTCTGCCACCTGGGTGAGATCGGTGGCCGGATCGCTGAGCAGGGCCTCCATCTCCTCCAGGGTATAGGTCTCCCCGTCCAGGTCGATGGTCCGGTCGGTGACCAGATTGCCGTCCTCGTCCAGGAGACCCAGGGTGTCGAGCAGGTCATAGACCTCCTCATAGCTCTCGCCGGTGAACTGCTCCAGCTGCTGGAGCAGGCTTTCATTCCGTTCCGGCGGATTGCCCAACAAGCCGCCTACGGCGGCATAAGCCGTGGCCGGCAGCAATGACAGGGTCATGCAGACTGCCAGCAGCAGGCTCAACACTCTCTTCTTCACACACATTCCTCCTTCTATCCGTCCATCTGCATGGAATCCAGCAGCTCATTGATGGATGCACGCACGCAGTAGGCCCCATTGTCCCAGACCACCTCGCTGTCCACCAACCGGGCGGTTTTAAACAGCTCCGGCGACGACAGCCTTCCAAACCGGATGGCGTGGACCCGCTGCTTCATGTCAATGACCGCCTCGCTGCCGTTGGGAAAACTCAGCTTGAGCTGATAGTTGGGAAGTACCTGTAAAGTGATGCCGGAGGCGTCCATAAGCTCTCCTCCTTTCGCACAAAAATAACAGCATAGGAACTCTGTATTTATCATACCGAGTTCCTATGCTGCGCACATCCCCCGAAAGGGGGATTTTGGGGGGAGTTATTTCAAAAGATCCACCAGTTTGCTCCGGCGGTCGATGTTGGTCTTGTTGAAGATACTGCGGATATGGCTCTTCACGGTCTCCTCCGAGATGAAGAGGCGCTTAGCGATCTCCTTGTTGCGCAGGCCCTCCGCCGCCAGCCGGGCCACTTCCCGCTCCCGCTCGCTGAGTTCGGTCATCTGATCCGGGTACTTCTCCAGCATGGCAAAGATCCGGCTCTCCTCCGCCCTGGTATAGTGGATCTCCATGGCTTTGATCTCCGCGATGGCGGTCTCATGCTTCTTTTTGATGGAGGGAAGCAGAAACAAAACCGAGAGATACTTTCGGAAGCAGGCCAGGAAGGTATAGTTCTTGTCCTGCTCCGCCAGGGACAGGGACTGCTCCAGCCACTCCGCCGCCCGGGGGATCGCCCCCATGGACAGATAACACAGGGATAGGCCCACACACATGAAATTGCGCGTGGACAGGGAGATGAGACGGCTGTCCAGCTGGAGGGAGGCCTCTACGCTGGCAATGGCCCGCTTGTACTCCTTCTTCAAAATCAGGTCGGTGATGCGGTTGGTCTTGGCCATGAAGTTCGTAAAGGTGAGGTCCCCCAGCATGTCCGCCGCCCCTCTGGCCCAGGCCGCGGAGCGGTCCGGCTCCATCATGAGGCCCAGCAGATAGGTACGGACGGTCTCCGCCATCTGGGTGTTGATGGCGGTGTGCTGCAAAAAGGGATAGGCCAGGGCCTTGGTCTCCAGATATTCGATGGCCTTCTGCAGGGAGATCATGTCCGACTGATAGATGGCGTTGATGCCCAGCAGCAGGGCCGCGCCGTAGGTCACCGTGGCGTTCTGCCACTGTTCCGACAGCAGCGCTGCCCGGTGGGCGTAGATGTCCGACTCGTCAAACCGCCCCTGGACGCTGAGGGCCTCGCCCAGGTAGAGCTCGTAAGCCCCGGCCCCGTGATTGCCGGTGAGGGGGTTGTAGACCTCCAGCATGTCCCGCAGCGCCTCTGCCGTCTCCATCATCTTCCCCGGTGTATGGTAAAAGAGATACCACATGGAGGTGGTGCCGAACAGATAAGGCTCCCGCCGGTTGAAGAGCCGGGAGGGCTCGCTCATCCAGGCGGCAGCCTCCTGGTAACATGCCTTCATGCGGGGGATGTCGGGAAACTCCCGGAAGGCGGAGAGGAGATACCACTCCCCCATGAGCTGCCGGCTGCCGTTTTCCGCCAGGATCTCCCGGCTCTCCTCCAGCGCGGCTTCAAAGCCCCGGAAATCCGTACCTGCAAACAGGGCCAGGCACAGCCGCAGCATGGAGAGCGGGTATTGGGCCAATGTCTCCCGGGGACAGCGCTGCAGCACCCTGCGGGCCAGGGCGGTGTAGCTGATCGAGCCGAAGGTCTCCCCCAGGAGACCCACCAGCTCACAGGAGAGCAGCTGTTCGTCGTTGCCCGCCTGGAAAAAGCACTCCACGGCCTTTTTGTTGTTCCCGGTCCGGCGGTAGATGGTGCCCGCGGCCTCATAGACCTGACAGCGGAAGTCCGGGGGCATGGATTCCAGCATCTCCAGCAGGAAATGCCGCAGCAGCTCGTGGGGGTAGCTGGTTCTGGCCCGGATGTCGTGGTGCATGAGAGGCGTGCGCACCAGGAGGTTCTGCAAAGCCGCCTCCTGACCGGGGGCAATGTCCGGCAGCTGTTCCTCCTGGATGCAGTCATACACCGCCACCCGCAGCAACATCTCCTGCTCCTTGCAGGAGACTTTCCGCCAGAAAAATTCGTGGAGCAGCCCGTCCATATCGTGAAATTCCGGCAGCTTGTCAGGATTGTCCTGTAAGCTCTTCAAATACAGGGCCACCGCGGCGGCCCAGCCCTCGGTATTGCGGTAGACCATGTCGGCCTGCTGCCGGGTCAGGTTCAGGCCCAGCTGCTGGGCATATTGCAGGATGTCCTTCTTGCCCAGCAGAAAATCCAGGGAATTCAGCCGGGAGACGCCGGAGCTGCTTTCAAAGACGGCCCGCAGCTTTTTAAAGTTCTGGGAGATCAGCACCACATGCAGACCATCCCGGGGCCGGTCCGCTATCGCCTGCAGAAGGGGCAACGGCCAGTTGTCGCCGATCAGCTGAAAATTGTCCAAAATGAGATAGCAGGGTGAGGAGACCGAAAGGCGGGCCAGGATGTCCGCAGCGGCGCTGACATTGCTGCGGTTCAGAAAGCCAAGCCCCCGCAGTGCGGCGCCTGCGTCCGCGTCCAGGGTGCCGATCTGCCGGATAAACCAGTCCAGGCTGGTGTCCTGCAAAAAGCTCACCGCTGTGAACCAGTGGACCTGCTCGGGAGGAATCTCCCGCATGGCCCAGCGGACCGCCGTGCTTTTCCCATAGCCCGCAGGCGCTTCGATCATGGTCAGACTGCTTTGATAGATGTGAGAAAGTTTCTGTTGGATATCTTGCGAAAAATAGAGCGTATCCATTTGCTCACCCCGTTCCTATCTTTTATTATAGGAAAAAAGGGGGTCCTTGTCACTCCCTCGAAAGGGGGATTTTGGGGGAGAGGGGCAGCGCTGTGCGGCTGCGGCAGAGGCGCCCTCCGTCTTCGGAATCGTTCCTTTCCATGCACTCCGATCCGCCCTATATGAAACATCGGCCGCAGTTTTTCCTGCGGCCGATTTTAACATGCGCCCGGATTAAAACAGCTGTCCCGGCAGCCTTAATTTTTCCTTGGGCGGGAAGTTCCGGTCAAATTCCTCCGCCGCGGCCTCATCCACATAGTAGTCCTTCGGCGTGTGGTAGACCCCGGTGACGCCCTTCAAAAAGTCCGGCTGAAGCTCCCTGAGCAGGACATAGGGGACGATCTCCTGCTCCGGCTCCCCGTGGTAGTGGACGCCCCGGGTCCCGGCCACTACAAAGCCGGACTTGCCGTAGAAGTCGATGTTGCCCTCGATGCACAGGGCCCCCGCCCCCAGCTCTCTGGCCCGCTCCATGGACTCGTCCAGTAGATATTTGCCCAGGCCCTGCCGCTGGAGGTCCGGGCGGATGCTGATGGGCCCGAAGGTCATCATGGGGAGCTCCCGGCCGTCATCGGCCACAATTTTGGCGCGCATATACAGCACATGGCCGATGAGCACTCCGTCCCGCTCCATGACCAGGTCCAGCTCGGGCACAAAGTCCGGGTCCCGGCGCAGCACATGGACCACATAGTGCTCCAGGCAGCCGGGGCGGTATACGTTCCAGAAGGCCTCCCGGGTGAGATGTTCTACGGCAGCGTAGTCCGCCGGTGTTTCCCGGCGGATGATGATATTGTCCTGTCTCATAGTTCCTCCTCGATATGGTGCGGTCGAAGTTATGCTCTCTTTCCCTGCCTGCAAAAGCAAGTCTCCTCATGGGAGTCGATCACGCCCACCGCCTGCAGGTAGGAGTAGATGATGACGCTCCCCACGAACTTCATGCCCCGCCGCTTCAGGTCCTCAGACACCGCGTCGGACAGCTCGGAGCGGACCTGTCCGGTCTCATGGATGCTCTTCCCCTCCGTCCAGTGCCAGAGGTAGCGGTCAAAGCTCCCCCACTCCCGCTGCATGTCCCGAAAAATCCTGGCGTTCTTTACCGCGGCGCGGATCTTCAGCCTGTTCCGGACAATGCCGGGATCCTGCCTCAGTGCCTCCAGCTTTTCCGCGTCGTACTCACAGACCTTCTCCAGATCAAAGCCGTCAAAGGCCCGGCGGAATGCCTCCCGCTTGTTGAGGATGCACTCCCAGGAGAGGCCCGCCTGAAAGCCCTCCAGAACCAGCATCTCAAACAGCCTCCGGTCGTCGTGGACGGGAATGCCCCACTCCTCATCGTGGTAGCGGATATAGAGAGGATTCTTGGGATTGGCCCAGCTGCATCTGATTTTTTCCGTCATATGACCACGCTCCATTTCTTTCTCCATTCCGTGCGGGGAATTCCGTCCGTCTGACCGCAGGGTGGAAGCTCTTCAGATCATCTCCCGCAGCGCAGCGATGAACCGGCAGACGTGGAAGCCGTCGCAGACCGCGTGATTTACCTGAATGGACAGCGGCAGCCACACCCCGCGCTCGTCTCGCTGGTATTTCCCCATGGTAAAAATGGGGGGCAGGTAGCGGTAGCCGTTTTGCAGGTTCAGGTTGAATCCCTCAAAGCTCTCCCACGGGACCATGGAGACCGGGAAGGTGTTGACCGGCACGTCCGGCTTTGCCATCATGTCCTTACAGCTTCCGAACTGCTCCAGATCTTGCTGATAGGCCCGGCAGAAGGCCTCGTAATCGTCGGTGTATTCGGTCCACAGATTGGAAAAAGTCTCGCTGTCCTGGTGAAAAATCGTGTAGCAGGGATGCATTTCCGTATAAAATCCCAGCGTCCCGTCGGGCCCCAGGTCCATGCGAAACTCCTGATACTGATTGACCGCCTTTGCGATCCGGTAGAGCATGGCCGGATAAAGCCGCTCCTTTGCCTCGATGAGCGGCGTGATGTCCAGCTTTGTCGTCATGCTGTATGTGCAGGGCACCTGGTGAAAGTAGTGCTCAAAGTGCTCCTTTCGGGCCCAGGTGTCCAGATCGACCGGTATAAACTCCATGTTGCTCCCGCCTCCAGTTTTCCTTCTCTTGTCTCTGATCTATTATTATAGCATAGAAACCGGGTCATACCAGTCCAGACGACGGATATGACCCGGTTTTTCGGCCTGACCGCTAGGGACTCAGCCGTCCATGGCCTGCTCCAGGCGGGCGTTCAGGGTGTCCTCCTGGGCTTTTACGTTCCCGATGATGGGCGCGCCGACGATATTGCCCTCGCTGTCGATCACGTATGTGGTGGGGTATCCCGCCAGCTGGGAGATAAAGTCCGTATAGAGCGCCTGGTCGGGGTCCGGAGAGAGATTGGTGTAGGTGACCCCTTTTTCCTTCAAAATCTTCCGGGCGGTCTCCAGCTGCTCTTCACTCTCGCCGGAATCGGACGCCACGCCGATGAGATTGATGTTCTTCTCCTGAAAATCCTGGAAATACTCCTCCAGCTCCGGCATCTCCTCGATGCAGGTGCCGCAGCCGTTGTTCCAGAAGTTGACGATGGTGGCGTCGTACTCGGAAAAGATGTCGTTTGTCACCTCATTTCCCTCGGTGTCCACCTCGGAGAAGGTGGGAAATGGCGTCTTGGAGACCAGTTCGTCGGAAGAGGAACAGGCGCTCAGCCCCAGAACCAGGGCCGTGGTCAGAAGGGTAGCAATTCTTTTATCCATGGTTTGTGCTCCTTTTTTCGTTCATGATCCAGGGGGCCTGTCTCTGGATGGCCTGGTGGGGGCAGGCCCGGATGCAGTCCCCGCACCGAATGCATTCGGCGTGGTTGGGATGGCGGAACACATCCACATCCATGCCGCACACGCGGCTGCACACGCCGCAGGCGGTACACTTCTCCCCATCCACCGACAGACGGTAGAGGGAGACCTTGTGAAACAGGCCGTAAAAGGCCCCCAGAGGACAGATCCACTTGCAGAAGGGCCGGTAGAAAAAGACGGCCAGCAGGATGACACCCAGGAGGATACAGCTCTTCCAGGTGAACAGCGCCCCCAGGCTGGCCCGGATGCTCTCGTTGGCCAGTGCCAGGGGAATGCCCCCCTCCAGAATCCCGGCGGGGCAGATGTACTTGCAGAAAAACGGGTCGGCCAGTCCCACCTCATTGACCACCGTCATGGGCAGCACGATCACAAAGAGGACCAGGATACCGTATTTCAGATAGGTCAGCCAGCGCAGCCGGCGGGTCCCAAACTTTTTCGTGGGGATCTTATGGAGCAGCTCCTGAAACCACCCGAAGGGGCACAGAAACCCGCACACCGCCCGCCCCAGCAGGACGCCGAAGAAGAGCAGGATTCCCATGATATAGTAGGACACCTGATATTTCGGCGCGCCGATGACCGCCTGCAGCGATCCAATGGGGCAGGAGCCCGCCGCCGCCGGGCAGGAGTAGCAGTTGAGTCCGGGCACACAGAGGCTTTTCAGCCGCCCCCGGTATAATTTCCCGCTGAAAAAATGGAGCAGAAAGGGGTTGGAAGCCAGGGCTGCCGCTGCCTGGATCTTCCACCGTCCGCTTGTTTTCCGTTGTTTAGCCAATGCCCACACACTCCAGACACAGATTGATGCCCTTGTTCCAGACGGTGGCCGTTTCCCCGCGCAGGATGCCCGCGGCGATCAGGACACCCGCAGCCAGCAGAAGGCAGACCGGGATCTTTTTCATCGTCCCGCTCCTCTCATCCCATCGCAGCGGCGGCCATCCCATCCTCCCCGGAGGGGTCGTCCTCCTGGGCCATGGCGACAAAGCTGGGCGCGGAGGCCGCCAGATCCTCCGCCTCCACCTGGGAAGTCCAGGCGGAGATCAGGGAGCCGTTCACATACCACACGCCCACACAGGGGATCTCCGAGGCCATCTCGTCATTCTGGGCCAGCGCCTCCTGCATGGACTCGTTGTAGGCCACCACCGGGAAGGGCGCGCCCTGGAACAGCTCGTGGTCCATGTCCCCCTTGCTGCACACCACGATGTCCGCCCCCGCGGCGCGGACATCCTCCACCGCGTCCACCAGTCCGGTGTAGAAGTCCGCGGCTCCGGGGTCCTCCGGGTCCAGAAAGACCAGAAAGGCGGGGTCCGGAAGATCCGCCCCGGTGTAGGTCTCTCCGGTCAGGGTCTCCGTCTCAAATGCGCCCACCTTGTTCACGGCCATTTTGTCCGCCGCAGGGACCGAGCGCTCTTCCAGATAGCTGTCCGCCCACTCCTGGGTGATCCAGCCCTTGTCCAGGGCGTCCTCGATGGTCACCGAGCCGTCGCGGATGGCCGCCTCCACTTCCTCCGGGCTGGGGGCCTTGCTCCCGCAGGCGGAGAGGGTCAGGCACAGCGCCAGCGCGCCGGCCAGAATCGCGTTTTGTTTCATGGGGATTCCTCCTGTGTTTTCATTTGACGCCGGACATGATACCATAGAGCGTGTCAAGTCCCTGTCAAGTTCTTGACACAGATTTGACCGGGACTGTGTTACCATAGGAGAAAAACAGCAGGCGTTTTGTGATGAAGATTTTCGTGGTAGAGGACGAGCGCCAGCTGTGCGACGACATTGCCGAGGACCTGGAGCTGGAGCGCTACACCGTGGAGCGCTGCTATGACGGTCTGGAAGCCTGGGAGCGCATTCTGGTGGAATCCTACGATCTGGTGATTTTGGATCTGAACTTGCCCGGCATGGACGGGCTGGATATCCTGCGGGCGGTCCGCAGGGAAAAGCCCGAGCAGCGGGTGCTCATCCTGTCCGCCCGGAGCACCCTGGCCGACCGGGTGGCCGGACTGGACCTGGGGGCGGACGACTACCTCACCAAGCCCTTTGCCCTGGAGGAACTGGAGGCCCGGGTGCGCGCCCTGCTGCGCCGGGATTTTGCCTCCCGGGATACGGCCCTCGTGGTGGGGCCACTCACGCTGGATACCCAGCGGCGGGAGATCTCCGCGGAAGGTCTCCCCCTCTCCCTGACCCGCAAGGAATTTGGGATCCTGGAGTATCTCATGCTCCGGGCGGGGCAGGCGGTCAGCCAGGAGGAGCTCCTGGAGCACATCTGGGAGGCCGACTCCAACCCCTTCAGCCACGCGGTACGGATGCACATCTCCTCCCTGCGGAAAAAGCTGCGCACCGCCCTGGGCTATGACCCCATCGTGACCAAGATCGGACAGGGATACCGTCTGGAGGTGAGGACTTGAGCCGGAAGATCTCTCTGCGTCTGCGGGTGACGCTGGTCTGCGGCGTGCTGCTGGCCGTGTGCTGCCTGCTGCTGACTGTCAGCCATACTTACTCCGCCTATGAGATGGCTGACGCCATTGAGGCCACCCCCCTTCAGCCGGCCCAGGCGATCGGCGCATGCGAGACGGGAGCGCTCTCCCAGCTCCCCATGGCGGCGGTCAGCCGCCCCGCCCGGGAGACCTTCCGGATGCAGAGCGTGGCCGCCATGGGGATCATCGTGGTGAGCGGCTGCCTGATGGTCTACTGGCTCACTGGGAAGGCACTCGCCCCCCTGCGCCGGCTGGACGAACAGATCCGCAGCCGGACCGCCTCCGACCTGGACCCCCCTCTTCCCGTGCCCGCCAGCGGGGACGAGGTGGCCGGACTGACGGTTTCCTTCAACCAGATGTCCCAAAACCTCAGCCGGGCTTTCCAGCAGCAAAAGCAGTTTGCCCAGTGTGCCGCCCATAAGCTGCGCACGCCCCTGGCTGTGCTCAAGACCCGCATGGCCCTCTTCCGGAAGAAGGGGCTGTGCACCACGCCCGAGACAGCCGCGCCGCTGGACGTACTGGAGGAGCAGACGGAGCGGCTCTCCGCTCTGGTGAACGACCTTCTCTCCCTCACCAACCTGGACGATCTGGAGCGCAGCGCGCGCGTGGATCTCTCCCAGCTGCTCACCCAGGTGGCCGGGACCCTGGAGGAGGCGGCCCGGGCGCAGAACATTGCCATCCAACTGGAGCGCGAACCTGTAACGGTATTGGGAAATGCCATCCTGCTGGAGCGTGCCCTCTTCAATCTCATGGAAAACGCCGTCAAATACAACCGTCCCGGCGGGACCGTGACCGTCCGGGCCACGCACGCGGGAGCATATGCCCATGTGGAGGTCTGCGACGAGGGCCTTGGAATCCCTCCGGAGTTCCGGGAGCAGATCTTTGAGCCCTTTTTCCGGGTGGACAAATCCCGCTCCCGGCAGCTGGGCGGGGCCGGGCTGGGCCTCTCCCTGGTGCGGGCCATTGCGGAGCTCCACGGCGGCAGCGTGCGGGCGGAGGCGGTCCAGGGCGGTGGAAGCCGCTTTCTCCTGGTGCTGCCCTGCCCGGAGGAGGCGCAGTGTAAAATTTGATGATGCAAAAGTCCGCTCCCATATGGTAAAATGATAGGACCGATCCGGGAGGACCCGGATCGGTCCGGAATCACGAAGGTCTGAAGCACTCCATCTGCGCATGAGAAACCGCCGCACAAGCCGGCCCCGCCCCCTCACCTCTCCCACGAGGTGGGGATGTTTCATGTTCTGTGACACTGTCCTCTTACCTTCTCTGCCGCATTCCATTGACCGATGATAGATAGAAGGAAGGTTCCCTATGAACGAAAAAGAAGTTGCTGAAATTCGCCGCCGCTTTCGCAAGGACAAGAGCAATATCACCCATATCCGCGGCTGCTATGTGAATGAAAATCAGGAGATCGTCGCCCGCTTCGACCAGTCTCTCGCCATGATGTCCGAGGAGGAGACCGACACCTTTCTCTCCATCCTCAAGCGCACCCTCAGCGGAAGCCTGGGCAAAAATCTGATCGATCTGGCCTTTGACACCCAGCAGGTGGTCAGCAGTGAGGAGCACCGTCTGCTCATGGCCCTGCGTGACTCCTCCCTGAAGGATGAGGAGGCGGTGGACACCTTCTTCCAGAAGGTCATTCAGTCCGCCGCGCTGGAGGGAAATTATCTCATCCTGCTGGCCCACGACACCTACGATGTCCCCTACCGCTCCAAGGACGGGGATACCCAGGCCGACGCCTCCTCCGAGGTCTTTTCCTACATTCTGTGCAGCGTCTGCCCCATCAAGTTGACCAAGCCCGCCCTGAGCTACTATGTGGCGGAAAATGCCTTCCACAACCGCACCTCCGACTGGCTGGTCTCGGCCCCGGAGCTGGGCTTCATCTTCCCCTCCTTTGACGACCGGAGCACCAACCTCTATAACACCCTCTACTACACCCGCAACAGTGCCGAGAACCACGCCTCGTTCGTGGAGGCCGTGTTCTCCCGCACCCTCCCCATGCCCGCCGATGAGCAGAAGGAGGCCTTCCAGAGCATTCTGGAGGAGACCCTGGAGGACGATTGCAGCTTTGATGCGGTCCAGGCCGTCCATGAGCAGATCCGGGACCTCATCGAGGCCCACAAGCTCAACAAGGAGGAGGAGCCTCTGGTCATGACCAAGGACATGGTCAAGCAGATACTCGGCTCCTGCGGCGTCAACGAGACCCAGATGGCCCTCTTCGACACCAAGTTCGACACCCATTTCGGCTCGGACACCCAGCTGCCCCCCCAGAACCTGGTGGACCCCAAGCGCTTTGAGGTGCGCACCCCCAACGTCACCATCCGGGTCAACCCGGAGCGGGGCGATCTGGTGGAGACCCGGGTCATCAACGGCGTCAAGTACATCCTCATCCGCGCCGACGAGGGCGTGGAGGTCAACGGCGTGAATATCCACATTCCCTGATATTAAGTGCAAAAAAGGGCCGGAATGCAGATCGCATTCCGGCCCTCTTGATTGTGTATTTCGGTCTGATTTGTCTTACAGCAGGCTGTAATCCATGATGGCGCCCTTCGCGCCGGAGGCCGCCAGCTTGCAGTACAGGCCCAGATAGCCCTTCTTGAACTTGGGCTCGGGACGCTTCCAGTGCTTGAGGCGCTCGGCGATCTCCTCCTCGCTGACCAGCAGGTTCAGGCTGCTGTTGTCCACGTCGATCTCGATCTTGTCGCCGTCCTGCACGATGGCGATGGGGCCGCCCTCAGCCGCCTCGGGAGAGATGTGTCCCACGAAGCAGCCGTTGTTGGTGCCCGAGAACCGGCCGTCGGTGATCAGCGCGGTGGTCAGAGCCAGGCCGCGGCCATAGAGGTACTTCATGGCCTTGAACATCTCGCGCATGCCGGGGCCGCCCTTGGGGCCCTCGTAGCGGATGACCACCACGTGGCCCTCCCGCACCTTGCCGGCGATGATGGCCTCCTCGGCCTCCTCCTCAGAGTCGAAGCAGATGGCCTCGCCCACAAAGTGATGCAGGCTCTTGTCAAAGGCGCCGGGCTTGGTGATGCCGGTGTCGGGGGCCAGGTTGCCCCGCAGCACGGCCACGCCGCCGGTGTAGCCGAAGGGATCGTCCAGAGTGCGGATGACCCGGCGGTCCACCGGATAGAGGTAGCGGTGGCCGGCGATGTTCTCGGCCACGGTCTTGCCGCTGACCGTCATCTGGTCGGTGTCCAGGATGGAGGACATCTCGCTCATCAGGCGCACCACGCCGCCGGCCCGGTAGAAGTCCACCATGTTGTACTTGGAGGCGGGGTTGATCTTGGCCACCTGGGGCGTGGTCTTGGACAGGGTGCCGAACTCCTCCAGCACGTCGATGTCCAGCTCAGCCTCGTGGGCAATGGCGGTCAGGTGCATCACCGCGTTGGTGGAGCCGCTCATGGCCAGGCACACCTTGATGGCGTTGCGGATGCTCTCATTGGTGATGATCTTCCGGGAGGTGATGCCCTTCTCCAGCAGCTCCATGATCTTGATGCCGGTCTCCTCCGCCACGGCCAGACGGGCGGCCGAGGAGGCGGGAACGATGCCGCCGTCGGGCAGGGTCATGCCCAGAGCCTCGGAGAGGGAGCACATGGTGTTGGCGGTGCCCAGGTAGGAGCAGGAGCCGCAGGTGGGGCAGGAGCACTCCTCCAGCACCTTATACTCCTCCTCGGTGATCTTGTTGGCCGAGAGCATGCCGTAGGCCTCGGCGCTGGAGGTCTGGTCGGACTGACGGCCGTCGAACACGATGCCGCCCTCCATGGGTCCGCCGGGCAGCAGGATGCAGGGGATGTCCAGACGGGCGGCCGCCATCAGCAGGCCGGGCACGATCTTGTCGCAGGAGCCCAGCAGCACGATGGCGTCAAAGAGGTTGATCTGGGCCATGGACTCCACCGAGTTGGCAATGATCTCACGGGAGGGCAGGATATAGTGCATGCCGTCGTGTCCCTGGGCCATACCGTCACAGCCGCCGATCACGCCGAACTCCACCGGCGTACCGCCGGCCCGGTAAATGCCGTCCTTGACCCGCTGGGCCACCTGCCGGAGATTGAAGTGTCCGGGCACGCACTCGCTCCAGGCATTGGCGATACCGATGATGGGCCGCTTCAGATCTTCGGTCGTAAAGCCCATGGACTTGTAAGTCGCTCTGTAGTACTGGTTGTCGATTCCGCGCAGAATTTTCTCACTGCGATGCATTATACATTCTCCTCTCTGCATCCGTTTATCTCTCACAAAATTCCGATATACGAATCGTTTTTATATATGCGAATTTGACATTTGATATAGTAGCATTCTCGCCCCGCCGCGTCAACCGCTCTTTTTCCCTTTCTCATAAAATTTTTGGGGGTACTTGACACATTATATATGGTTATGTCTACTCCCCCTGTTTTGGGGCGTGTGTCAACCCTCTTTTTCACTTCCGTCGATTTGCTGTTTTTCCATCCATGGGCCTATCTCTTTTCCGGTCCACCGGCGGGTCATTTCCCCGGTCATAAGACCGCAACCCCTTCCTGCGGCATGGGTTTTCTCCCCTTCATGCAAATTGACTGCGCCTCGCCTCTCGATTCCTTCCCAACGCTAAATATGGGTTGCTTTTTCAAAACAGGCACTATATAATGTACACAGTTTTCCAGTTCGAGGGCATTCTCCCCCCAAGATCTTGTGTGTGGGAGATTGCCTCTTTTCATGGGCCGCTATGTCCGCCGCTGAGGCGGCGGGCGGTCCAAATAGATACGTAAGAGGAGCGAGCGCAAATATGAAGATCATGAAGCGAAGCGGCGCCGAGGCCCTGTTTGACCGGGAGAAAATCGTCGCCGCTGTCACCAAGGCCAGCCGGGCCGCCTCTACCATTCCGGAACTCACCGAGGAGCAGATCGAGGCCATTGCGCAAAAAATCGAGGCCGACTGCCTCCGGATGGGCCGGGCTCCCTCTGTGGAAGAGGTCCAGGAGATGGTGGAGACCGAGCTCATGAAGGACGGCGCTTACGAGACGGCCAAGCACTACATCCGTTACCGCTATGACCACAACCTCCGCCGGTCGGCAAACACCACCGACGATCAGATCCTCTCCCTCATCGAGTGCAACAACGAGGAGGCCAAGCAGGAGAACTCCAACAAGAACCCCACCGTCAACTCGGTCCAGCGGGACTACATGGCCGGCGAGGTATCCAAGGATATCACCAAGCGTCACCTCCTCCCCCGGGAGATCGTGGAGGCCCATGAGGCCGGCATCATCCACTTCCACGACATGGACTACTACGCCCAGCACATGCACAACTGCGATCTGGTCAACCTGGAGGACATGCTCCAGAACGGCACCGTCATCACCGGCACCATGATCGAAAAGCCCCACAGCTTCTCCACCGCCTGCAACATCGCCACCCAGATCATCGCCCAGGTGGCCTCCAACCAGTACGGCGGACAGTCCATCTCCCTGGCCCACCTGGCCCCCTTCGTGGACGTCTCCCGCAAGAAGATCCTGGCCGAGGTGCTGGCCGATCTGGCCATCTGCGGCGGCTCCACCGAACCCGACGTGGTCCACAAGATCGTGGAGAAGCGCCTGCGGGAGGAGATCCGCCGGGGCGTGCAGACCATCCAGTACCAGGTGGTCACCCTGATGACCACCAACGGACAGGCCCCCTTCATCACCGTGTTCATGTACCTGGGCGAGGCCAAGAACGAGCAGGAGAAAAAGGACCTGGCCCTCATCATCGAGGAGACCCTCAATCAGCGCTACCAGGGCGTGAAGAACGAGGTGGGCGTCTGGGTCACCCCCGCCTTCCCCAAGCTCATCTATGTGCTGGAGGAGGACAACGTCCGTCCCGGCACCCCCTACTACTACCTGACCAAGCTGGCCGCCAAGTGCACCGCCAAGCGCCTGGTGCCCGACTATATCTCGGAAAAGATCATGCTCCAGAACAAGGTGGACCAGAACGGCGAGGGCCACTGCTACACCTGCATGGGCTGCCGCTCCTTCCTCACCCCCTATGTGGACCCCGAGACCGGCAAGCCCAAGTACTACGGCCGCTTCAACCAGGGCGTGGTCACCATCAACCTGGTGGACGTGGCCCTCTCCTCCGGCGGGGACATGGATGCCTTCTGGAAGGTCTTTGACGAGCGCCTGGACCTGTGCTACCGGGCCCTCATGTGCCGCCACAACCGCCTCAAGGGCACCCTCTCGGACGCCGCCCCCATCCTGTGGCAGTACGGCGCCATCGCCCGCCTGAAAAAGGGCGAGCCCATCGACAAGCTCCTCTACAACGGCTACTCCACCATCTCCCTGGGCTACGCCGGCCTCTACGAGTGCGTCAAGTACATGACCGGCAAGTCCCACACCGATCCCGAGGCCACCCCCTTCGCCCTGGCGGTCATGGAGCACATGAACCAGGCCACCGCCCGCTGGAAGGCCAAGGAGCACATGGACTTCTCCCTCTACGGCACCCCCATGGAGTCCACCACCTACCGCTTTGCCAAGTGCCTCCAGAAGCGCTTCGGCATCATCCCCGGCGTGACCGACAAGGCCTATATCACCAACAGCTACCATGTCCACGTCACGGAGGAGATCGACGCCTTCCAGAAGCTCTCCTTTGAGGCCCAGTTCCAGACCCTCTCCCCCGGCGGCGCCATCAGCTATGTGGAAGTGCCCAACATGCAGAACAACCTGGAGGCCGTGCTCCAGCTCAT
This sequence comes from Pseudoflavonifractor sp. MCC625, assembly GCF_018784545.1. Taxonomy (NCBI): domain Bacteria; kingdom Bacillati; phylum Bacillota; class Clostridia; order Eubacteriales; family Oscillospiraceae; genus Pseudoflavonifractor; species Pseudoflavonifractor sp. MCC625. The sequence goes on from NZ_WQOJ01000023.1 coordinate 59,948, forward strand.
GCAGTTCATCTACGACAACATCATGTATGCTGAGCTCAACACCAAGAGCGACTACTGCCAGGTCTGCGGCTATGACGGCGAGATCAGCATCGTCACCGACGAGGACGGCAAGCTGGTCTGGGAGTGCCCCCACTGCCACAACCGCAACCAGGACAAGATGAACGTGGCCCGCCGCACCTGCGGCTATATCGGCACCCAGTACTGGAATCAGGGCCGCACCCAGGAGATCAAGGAGCGGGTGCTCCACCTGTAAGGCACCGGAAAGGACGGATCGCTATGAACTACGCCGCTATCAAACGGCGGGACATCGCCAACGGCATCGGCGTGCGGGTCTCCCTCTTTGTCTCCGGCTGTACCCACCACTGCAAGGGCTGCTTCAATGAGGAGGCCCAGGACTTCCACTACGGCCAGCCCTTCACCCCCGCGGTGGAGGACGCCATTCTGGAGGACCTCTCCCCTTCCTATATGAACGGACTCACCCTCCTGGGCGGAGAGCCCTTTGAGCCGGACAATCAGCGTGCCCTCCTCCCCTTCCTGCGCCGGGTCAAGGCCCGCTTCCCGGACAAGGATATCTGGGCCTTCTCCGGATACGTCTATGATACCGAGCTTTTGGGCGAGAGCCGGGCCCGGTGCGAGGTCACCGACGAGATGCTCTCTCTCATCGACGTACTGGTGGACGGGGAATTTGTGGAGGAGAAGAAGGACATTACCCTGCGTTTCCGCGGCTCCTCCAACCAGCGTCTCATCGATCTCAATCGCTCCCGCGCAGCCGGGACCGTGGTCCTGTGGAGCGACGACAACTGAATGTTCAACCTCTGCAAAGGGTCCGCCGGGACAGATCACTGTCCCCGGCGGACCCTTTTTTCCTGTACTCTCCTAATGCATTGCCCCTGTTCTCCATGGTATCATGCTCTCTGTGGTATCTTCCACACGCAATCTTGAGAAAGGCAGGAATTTTATCATGCACCGACGAACAACATGCGCCCTCTCCTTTCTGGCGCTGCTGCTCGCCTTGTTCACCGCGTTCTCCCTGGTCTCCCCCGGGCTGGAGGCCGCCGGCGGCACCTCTTCCCAGAAAAAAGTGGTGGGCTATGTCCCCTATTGGCGCAGCGGCTATTTCTCCCAGATCCCCTATGACCAGGTGACCCATCTCAACTACGCCTTTGCCATCCCCACCGCGGAGGGCGGTCTGCGCCCCCTGGAAAACGCCCAGGCGGCCCGGCAGCTCATCCAGACCGCCCACCAGAAGGGGGTCAAGGTCCTCCTGGCCGTGGGCGGCTGGAGCTACAACGGCGTGGTCCTGGAGCCCACTTTTGCCGCCGCCACCGCCACCGAGGCCAAGCGGAAGGCCTTTGCCGATGCCATCATCGCCATGTGCGATCAGTACGGCTTTGACGGCGTGGACATGGACTGGGAGCACCCCCGCCTTAAGGACGGTACATACCGGCAGTACGAGGCCCTCATGCTGGACTTGGCCCAGCGCCTCCACGCCAAGGGGAAGCTCCTCACCAGCGCCGTGCTCTGCGGGGTGTCTCCGGAGGGCGCGGTCTACTCCGACTCGGCCGCCCACACCGACGCAGTCCTCCAGGCCGTGGACTGGATCAATGTCATGGCCTATGACGGGGACGAGGGCGCCCGTCACTCCACCTACCAGTTCGCCCGCTATTCCGGGGACTACTGGCACAAGACCCGGGGGGTGCCCGCCGAAAAGGTGATCCTGGGCCTCCCCTTCTATGCCCGCCCCGGCGGGACGGCCTACCGGGACATCCTCTCCGCCGTCCCCAACGCCCACCTGAGCGACTCGGTGACCTACCAGGGCCGCACGGTCTGGTACAACGGCCTGTCCACCATCCAGGCCAAGACCCGGTATGCCCGGGATGAGCTGGGGGGCGTCATGATCTGGGAGATCACCCAGGACACCTCCGACCCCGCCAAGAGCCTCCTCGCCGCCATTACCCGCACCCTGCGGGAGGATGCCTCCCACCCCTTCACCGACCTGGTGCCGGGCAGCTGGTACTATGAGGACGTATGCGCGGCCTATGAGGCCGGACTCATGAAGGGGACGGGCGGCACCTCCTTCTCCCCCCTGCGCACCCTCACCCGGGCCGAGGGCATCGCCCTGGCCAGCCGCATCCACGACCGCCATCACAACGGCCGGGAGACCATCTCCCCAGGCTCTCCCTGGTATCAGCCCTATGTGGACTATGCCCGTACCCAGGGCATCCTGACCCAGAATCTCTCCGCCGCGGAGCTGAGCGCCCCCCTCACCCGGGCGGAATTTGCCACCTTCCTGGCCCGCTCTCTGCCGGGGAGTGCCCTGCCCCCCATCAACACGGTGGAGCGCATTCCCGATCTGGCCGAGAGCGACCTCCACGGCCCCGCCGTCTATCAGCTCTACCGGGCCGGTATTTTTGCCGGGTCGGATGCCAGCGGCTCCTTCCGCCCCAACAGCGTCATCACCCGGGCCGAGACCGCCGCGCTGGTGGTCCGCATGACCGATCCCGACCGCCGGGTGTCCTTTTCCCTGACCGGTTAGTTTGTTTGAACCGACCCGTTCATTCCCGTCACATCTTTTCCCCTTAGATTCTTCTCATTTCCGTCTTTTTTGCCATCCATTTTTCTTTTTTCTTGTTTATATGTTGTAAATTTTTGCAAAACTGCTCAGTCTCCGTTGCCAATCCACTGGTTTCCGGCTATACTTAAAACTGAACTTGAATTGAGACAGCTGCAAGGCAAGCAGTGAAAGGTGGACTTTTTGGATATGCGTGGAATTTACACCTCCATTACCGACATCCGTCGCAGTATTTTTACCGAGATCGCCCGTATGGCTTACGAGGACGGGGACTACGCCCGGAAGCTGGAGGAGCTTCCCTATGAGATCCTCCCCGGCGAGCAGGCCCAGTACCGGGAGAGCATCTTCCTGGAGCGCGCCATCGTAGGCGAGCGTCTGCGTCTGGCCATGGGACTGCCCGTGCGCTCCGCGGCGGAGTCGGCCCCCATCTCCAAGGGCATTGAGGACAGCACCCGGCCCGAGACCTACTATGAGCCTCCCCTCATCAACATCATCAAATTCGCCTGCCATGCCTGCCCGGAAAAGCAGGTCATCTCCACGGAGGGGTGCCAGGGCTGTCTGGCCCACCCCTGTACTCTGGTCTGTCCCAAGGACGCCATCCACATCGTGGGCGGCAAGTCGGTGGTGGACCAGGACAAGTGCATCAAGTGCGGCCGCTGTGTGGACGCCTGCCCCTACAACGCCATCATCAAGCAGGAGCGCCCCTGTGCCGCCGCCTGCGGTGTGAAGGCCATCGGCTCCGACGAGTACGGCCGGGCCGAGATCGACTATGACAAGTGCGTCTCCTGCGGCATGTGCCTGGTCAACTGCCCCTTCGGCGCCATCGCCGACAAGAGCCAGATCTTCCAGCTCATCACCGCTATGAAGGGCGGCTCCCATGTCTATGCCGCCGTGGCCCCCGCTTTCGTGGACCAGTTCGGCCCCAACGTCACCCCGGAGAAGCTCCGCGCCGCCATGAAGCAGCTGGGCTTTACCGACGTCATCGAGGTGGCCGTGGGCGCCGACCTGTGCGCCGCCGAGGAGGCCGAGGACTTCATCAAGAACGTGCCTGAGAATCTCCCCTTCATGGCCACCTCCTGCTGCCCTGCCTGGTCCGTCATGGCCAAGAAGCAGTTCCCGGAGCTTGCCCACTGCGTCTCCATGGCCCTCACGCCCATGGTGCTCACCGGCCGCCTCATCAAGATGAAGCACCCCAACGCCCAGGTGGCCTTCATCGGTCCCTGTGCCGCCAAGAAGCTGGAGGCCATGCGCAAGAGCATCCGCAGCGACATCGATTTCGTCCTCACCTTTGAGGAGATGATGGGCCTCTTCAACGCCCGGAACATCGACATCCAGAACATCGAGGAGGAGGAGTTCCTCTCCGAGTCCAGCGCCGACGGCCGTAACTTTGCCGTCAGCGGCGGCGTGGCCCAGGCCGTGGTCAACTGCATCAAGAAGATGTACCCCGAGCACGGCGAGATCAAGGTGGCCAGCGCCCAGGGTCTGGAGGACTGCCGCAAGATGATGGTCATGGCCAAGGCCGGTAAGTACAACGGCTACCTGCTGGAGGGCATGGCCTGCCCCGGCGGCTGTGTGGCGGGTGCGGGCTCCATGCAGCCCATCGACAAGTCGGCCGCCGCCGTGAAGAAGTATGCCAAGAAGGCCGAAAAGCAGTTCTGCTGTGAAACCGACTACCTGAAGGATCTGGAGCGTCTGGAGGAGTAATTTCCCCTCCGCATCCGCAAATGTTTTCCCCCCTGCCTACGGGCAGGGGGGATTTTTTGCATCTTTTGCGGTTTTTGCCCGCTTTTTTAAAAAATCGTAAGAAAAGACTCATTGACTCTTCATACAAAGCTGGTACACTTTCCTTAGCAAAAGATCCCAACGAGAGGACGATGCCTATGAAGCCCCGCGCCAAAGCGCCTCAGCGCACGCCGGTCTCCCGGCTGGACCCCGCCCCTGCCCAGGGCCTCACCACCCGGGAGGCCGCTGTGCGCGCCGCCGCCGGATGGTCCAACCGGGACCCCAATCAGCTGCCCAAACGGGTCAGCCAGATCATCCGGGACAACCTGTGCACCTTTTTCAACGCGCTCTTTGTGGCCCTGGCCCTGTGCCTCTTCGCGGTGGGGGCCTACCGGGACATGCTCTTTCTGGGCATCGTGGTGTGCAACGTCCTCATCGGCATCGTGCAGGAGCTGCGGGTCAAGCGCACCCTGGACCGCATCGCCCTGCTCTCCGCCCCCACGGCCACCGTGGTGCGGGACGGAAAGCGCCTTACCCTCCCCACGGAGGAGCTGGTGCTGGACGACATCATCCTGCTCTCCGCCGGAGACCAGATCTGCGCCGACGCCGTTTTGAAGGAGGGCTGCGCCGAGGTCAACGAGTCTCTCCTCACCGGCGAGTCCGACCCCGTTCTCAAGCGCCCGGGCGATCCTCTGCTCTCGGGCAGCTTTCTGGCATCAGGCCGGTGTTCCGCCCGTCTGGAGAAGGTGGGCGGCGACTCCTATGCCGCCGGGATCGCCCGGGCCGCCAAGGGCCGGCGTACCAGCCGCTCGGAGATGATGCGCTCCCTGGACCGGCTGCTCCGCTTCATCGGGGTGGCCATCGTCCCCCTGGGCACCGTGCTCTTCTACAAGCAGTATGTGCTCCTCCACACCTCCCTCCCCTACGCGGTCAGCTCCACGGTGGCCGCCATGGTGGGGATGATCCCCGAGGGGCTCTATCTCCTGGTCAGCGTGGCCCTGGCGGTGAGCGTGGCCAATCTGGCCCGCCGCCGCACCCTGGTCCATGAGCTCTCCTGCATCGAGCATCTGGCCCGTGTGGATATCCTCTGTCTGGACAAGACCGGGACCCTGACCCAGGGGAAGATGGAGGTCTCCCGGCTCCTCCCCCTCTCCATCCCAGCCCACCGGGCCGAGGAACTGCTGGGGGCCTTTGTCCACGCTTCGGCCAGTGACAACGCCACGGCCCAGGCTCTCAAGGCCCGCTTTGCCCCGCCGGAGGTCCCCTGGTCCCCGGTGCGGGAGGTCTTCTTCTCCTCCGAGCGCAAGTGGAGCGCCCTCGTCCTCCCGGAGGAAGAGAGCTATCTGCTGGGCGCCCCGGAGGGGCTGCTGGGTCCCGACTGGGCCCGGTACGCCCCCGGTCTGGAGGAGGCGGCCGCCGCCGGGCAGCGTGTGCTCCTGCTGGCCCGGGGCCGTGAGATTCTGGCAGGGGACAAGCTCTCCGCCCGGCCGGAGCCGCTGGCCTTCCTCTTCCTCTCCGACCAGCTCCGCCCGGACGCCGCCGAGACCCTGGCCTATTTCCGGGAGCAGGGGGTGACCGTCAAGGTCATCTCGGGGGATCACGCCGCCTCGGTGGCCCACATCGCCCAGCGTGCCGGGGTAAGCGGCGCCGAGCGCTGGCTGGACCTCTCCGCCCTGCCCCCCGACGCCGATCTGGAACTCCTGGCGGAGCAGTACACCGTCTTCGGCCGGGTCACGCCCCAGCAGAAGCAGCAGCTCCTCCACGCCCTCCAGCGACGGGGCCACGCGGTGGCCATGCTGGGGGACGGGGTCAACGATGTGCTGGCCCTCAAGGACGCCGATTGCAGCATCGCCATGGCAGCGGGCAGCGACGCGGCCCAGCAGGTCTCCCATCTGGTCCTGCTGGACTCCAACTTCTCCGCTCTGCCCCAGGTGGTGCGGGAGGGCCGCCGGGTCATCAACAACATCGCCCGCTCGGCCTCCCTCTTTCTGGTCAAGAACATCTTCTCCTTCCTGGCCTCGGCCATCCTGCTGGTCCTCCCGCTGCTCTACCCCCTCCGCCCGGCCCAGGTCAGCCTGGTGAGCGGCCTGCTCATCGGCGTGCCCTCCTTCCTGCTGACCTTTGAGCCCTCCTACGAGCGCATCCGGGGCCACTTCTTGCGCAGCGTCTTTGTCAACGCCCTGCCCGGCGGACTGGCCGACGTGTGCGCCATCTTCGCCTGTGTCTGGGCGGGCAGCGCCATGGCGCTGCCCATGGAACAGATCTCCACGGTCTGCACCCTGCTCCTCAGTCTGAACGGATTTCTGGTCCTGGTGCTCCTGTGCCGGCCCTTCACCCCCTACCGGGGGCTGGTACTGGGCCTGATTCTGGCCGCCTTTGCAGGGGCTGTCCTCCTCTTCTTCCCCTGGTTCCAGCTCACGCCCCTCACCCGGGACGGCTGGAACCTCCTGGGCCTGCTGGCCCCGCCCACCGCACTGGCCCTGCTGGGGCTCACCTTTCTGTGCCGGCGCTTCCGCCCCTGGCTCCTGCGCCTCTTCCGCAGCACGGCCAACCGCTCCGCGCCCCGGCCGGAAAACACACTCTGAGCACAAAAAACTGCGCCGGCCTCGCTCTGAGACCGGCGCAGCAGCGCAGTATGGAAAACAATCAGGACTTCCCGTCCTTGCGGACCTGGAGATACCGGGTGCGCATCTCGCCCGCCATCTCCCGCAGGCACTCCATGAGCTCGGGGTTGAAGACCCCGCACTCCCCGTTCAAAATCATATCCACGGCCTTTTCGTGGGAGAAGGCCTTCTTATAGACCCGCTCGCTCACCAGCGCGTCATAGACGTCGGCCAGAGCCACCACCTGGGCCCAGATGCTGATCTCATCCCCGGCCAGACCGTCCGGATACCCGCGGCCGTTCCAGCGCTCATGGTGGTGCCGGCAGATGTCGTAGGCGTAGTCGTACACCGGGTTGGAGCGGACCTGGGGCACACTGTCCAGCAGGATGCACCCCTGGGTGGTGTGGGTCTTCATGATGGCAAACTCCTCCGGTGTCAGCTTGCCCGGCTTATTGAGGATCTGATCCGGTATGGCGATCTTGCCCAGATCGTGCATGACTGCCGCGTCTCCGATCAGGCGCAGTTCCTCCTCGTCAAACTGGTAGCGCTGGGGATAGCGCTCCATCATCCCGTGCAGCAGCAGCATGGTCAGCTCCCGGATGCGCAGGACGTGCTCCCCCGACTCCTGGTCCCGGAACTCGATGGCGGTGGCCAGGGTCTCCAGAATGGAGCTGTTGAGCGAGCGGATCTCCTCCGCCTGCTCCCGGAGCATCTCATCCTGGGTGCGCACCAGATTGTTGAGCTGGATCACATTTCCGATGCGCCGCTTGATGAAGTAGGGGGTAATGGGCTTCTCGATGATATCCACCGCCCCCAGGTCATACCCCCGCTTGAGTACATTGGGATCGTTCTCCGCCGTGATGAGAAAGACCGGCAGCTGCTCCAGCAGTCCCCGCTTCCCCAGCTCTTCCAGAACCTGAAACCCGTCCATGACCGGCATGACCACATCCAGCAGCACGGCCGCCAGGCCGCTGGGATGTGCGTCGATGGCAGAGAGGGCTTCCGCACCGTTCTCCGCCTCCAGGATCTCAAATTCCTCTTCAAAGACCATATGGAGAATGGCGCGGTTGAGTTCCACGTCATCGACGATCAATATGGTCTGTCGTTCCTCCTGCATATCACGGCTTCCTCCTCGTTTTGGCTCAACTTTACAGCTTCTCCAGTGCGGACAGGATGGCCGCATGGTCCTCCCGCACCTGGGCGAAGAGGGCGGGGACGCCCTCTGTCTCCCCCTTGCGCACCGCCGCCACAAGGGCGTCACTGTGCTCCTTCAGCCGCTCCAGGCCCAGATTGGCCGCGACTCCCTTCAGGGTGTGAGCGGCGTGCTCCACCCCCTGCATATCCCCCTGCTCCACCGCGGCGCAGAGGGCCGCAAAGCTTCCGTCCTGGGGAAATTTCTTTAAAAACCGCACCAGCAGCGCCTCGCTTCCGCCAAAGCGCGCCAGTGTTCCCGTCAAATCCAGGCCCAGTGTCTGTGCTATTGTGTTCAGATCCATCTCTGTTCCTCCCACGCTCTGTCGGGGTCTTCCTGTTTCCATGTCCTCCATACAGAGCCTTTTACACCTAGCATACCCTTTTTCCCCCGGACTGTTAACGTTTTTCCCTTCTCGCAGCGCTTTCCGTTACATTTTAAGCCCCGTTTCGCCGGAATCCGGCGAAACGGGGCCTTTCTTTGTAACTTTACGAACTTACATCTTGGATTTGATGTACTCGATGCGCTTCTGACACTCGTCGATCAGGGCGATCTCGTCGATCTTGGTGGACTTCTTGTTGCGCACCACGATCTCGCCGTTGACCATGACGGTGTCCACGTCGTTGCCGTTGGCGTTGTTCACCAGGGCGGACTCGGGATGGTGGACCGGGGCGATGTGGGGCTTCTTCCAGTCCACCAGGATGATGTCGGCCTTCATGCCCGGGACGATCTGGCCCATCTGGCCGTCCATGCCCATGGCCACGGCGCCGTTGCGGGTGGCCATGGTGAGCACGTCCTTGTTGGAGATGATGTGGGCATTCAGGTTGTGGTTCTTGTGCATCAGGGCGGTGTACTTCAGGGTGCCCAGCATATCCTGGGCGTTGTTGCTGCCCGGTCCGTCGGTGCCCAGGGCCACGGGCAGACCCATCTTCAGCATCTCGGGCACACGGGCCACGCCGTCGGCCAGATAGGCATTGGCCACAGGGCAGTGGATGGGCTGGCAGCGGCGCTTCTCCAGGATCTCCATCTCGTGGTCGTCCAGCCAGATGGCGTGGGCCAGCTGGGTGTCCTCATCCAGGATGCCCAGGGAGTCGAAGAACTCCAGGTTGCGCATGCCGTCGTACATGGCGGCCGTCTTGGTCACCACGTCCTGGTCCTCCGCCGTGTGGACCTGGAACTTGACGCCCAGGTCCTTGGAGAGCTGCTTGCTCTTCTGGAACAAGTCGGGGGAGACGCCCCAGGGATTCAGGGGGCCTACACTCAGGGAGAGGCGGCCATTCTCGGTGCCCGCCCACTGGCTGTGCAGGCGCTTGATGTCGTCCAGGATGCGGTCCTGGTCCTCCTCCCGGAACTTCTCATAGTAGACGATGTTGGCGAAGCACCGGCACATATTGCCGCGGATACCGGAGTCCCGCATGGCCTCAAAGATGTGGTCCCCGTTGTTCAGGGAGGTGAAGATATAGTGCTGGTCGATGCAGCTGGTGGCGCCCGTCTTCAGGTTCTCCAGACAGCCGATGAGGCCCGCGTAGTAGAAGTCCTCCTCAGTCATCAGCTCCGAGAAGGGCCACACCTGGGTGGACAGCCAGGGATAGAGCTCCAGGTCGTCGGCCAGGCCCCGCATGAAGGTCTGGAAGAGATGGGTGTGGGCGCTCACCATACCGGGCATCAGGATCTTGTCGGCCGCGTCGATGACCGAATCGGCCTCCAGGCTCAGCTGCGCCATGCGCATCGGGTCGGAGCCCACCTCGCTGATCTTATCCTCCACGACGTAGACGTATCCGTTGCGGATCATCTCAAAGTCGTCGTTCATCGTCACGATCCAGGGATTGCGGAAGAGGGTGTTCATACCGATCATTTCCTTTCCATTTGTTTCACTTCACGGCGTCGCTTATTTGCTCATGGAATGACCCAGGACAATGCGCTCCAGATTGGCAGGCAGCTCCCGAATCCGCTTTCCGCAGGCGTCGTCGATGGCATTGATGATGGCGGGGGCCACGTTGCAGGTGGCCGGCTCGCCCAGGCCCTTGGCCCCCAGGGGTCCGATCTCACTGGGGATCTCCAGGGCGATGGCGTGGATCTGGTCCGGCACATCCAGCGCCGTGGGCACGATGTAGTTCTCCAGGTTCAGGTTCCGGATGCGGCCCTCCTTGAGGTCCACCTCTTCGGTGAGGGCATAGCCGATGCCCATGGCCACGCCGCCCCGGATCTGTCCCTTGACTTCCTCCATATCCAGTGCATGGCCCACGTCGTGGACGGCAAAGTAGTCGTCCACCGACACGGCGCCCGTCTTCAGGTCCACCGTGACCTCGGCCGCTGCCGCACCGTAGACCCAGGACCAATAGGCGTCGCCCACGCCGGTGCTCCGGTCGTAGTTGAAAGGAGGAGCCGCAAAGTAGCCCAGGGAGTTGAGGTGATCGGAGTTATTGAAGGCGTCCCCGATGACCTCCAGAAGGGCCACCGAGTTGGCCGGATTTTTGGCGTCGGTGATCTTTTCCTCGGCAAAGACCACATCCCGGGTGCCCAGGCGCTTCTCGGCGTAGCCGGTCAGCTTCTCCCGCACGCTGAGGCAGGCCTTCCACACCGCGCCGCCGGAGAACACGGTGCCGCGGGTGGCCACCGTGGGACCGGCATCGGTGAGGTAGCCGGTATCCACCGGGGTGACGTGGATCTTCTCCCGGGCCACGCCCAGGGTCTCATGGACCACGCTCACCAGCATGTTGGGGCCGCCCTGGCCCACCTCGGCGATGGAGGAGGCCACAGTGACGCTCCCATCGGGCTGGAGGGCGATCATGCCGCTGGCGGTGTCAATGCCCTGACCGGCCGCGCCGAAGGACTCGCCCCGGTGCAGGAAGGCGATCCCCAGGCCCTTTTTCGTGCCGGTGTGGCTGGCGTTGTAGGCGGCAATGCGCGCCCGCCGCTCCTGGATCTGAGCCGCTTTGTCCAGGGCCTCATAGCACTGGTCCAGGGTCACGTTGGTCATGTGCTGGCCGGTGGTGGAGGTACATCCCTCATAGAGCATGTTCTTCTTGCGCAACTCCACCGGGTCCATGTGCAGCTCCTTGGCGATCTCGTCCATGAGGGACTCGGAGCAGAAGTCCACCTGGGGCGAACCGAAGCCACGCAGGGCGTCGGAGTAGACGTTGTTGGTGTAGACGCTGGTGGAAATCGTGTCGATGTTAGGCACGATATAGGGACCCGCCGCCTCAATGGCCATACGGGTGGTGACCGGGAAGGTCTTGCTCTTATAGGCTCCGCCGTCCAGCACCAGCCGGACCTGCATGGCCTGGAGCTTGCCGTCGTCATTGAAGCCCACCTTGTAATGGGCGTGGATGGGATGGCGCTTGGTCCCCTCCATGATGGACTCCTCCCGGGTGAGCCACACCTTACAGGGCCGGCCCAGCAGGGTGCTCACCAGCGCCGCCCGGCTGGAGGCCATGGCGATGTCGTAGTTCTTGCCGCCGAAGGAGGCGCCGATGGTGGCCAAGATCACCCGCACCTGGGTGTAGGGCACGCCCAGGGTCTCGGCCACCGTCTTGCGGATGACAAAGGGGCTGTTGACCGGGCAGCGGACGATGACCTCGTTGGTCACCGGGTCGGTGTAGGCCACGGCCGCCTCGGTCTCAATGCAGACATGCTGGACCCGGGAGGTCACATAGTCCCGCTCCAGGATGTGGTCGCAGTGCTGGAAGGCCTCTTCCACATCGCCCCGCTGGGTCTTCCAGCGGCAGATGGTGTTTCCGCCCTCGTGGATCAGAGGGGCGTCCTCATCCAGGGCGCGGAGGGGATCGAAATTGGCGGGGAGCTCCTCATACTCCACCTGCACCAGGGCGGCGGCCTCCTCGGCCTGCTCCCGGGTCTCGGCGGCGATGAGAGCCACCGCGTCGCCGATGTAGCGCACCCGGTCGCCGCAGATGACGGGCCGGTCACAGGGCTGGTTGGGGATGCCGGGGATGTCCTTGGCGGTGAACACCCGAAGCACGCCGGGGACCTGCTCGGCCCGGGCCGTGTCGATGGAGCGAATGCGCCCGCTGGCGATGGTGGAGCGCACGACCTTACAGAAGACCATACCCGGCATCTGGATATCATTGGCATAGATGGCCTTGCCGGTGACCTTGGCCAGGACATCCCTGCGGTTGTTGCTCATAAACGATCCCCCTTCTCAGTTCTCTTCCCAATCCCGGTAGGGAGAGCTGTAAATTTCCTTCCCCAGGGCGTCGCACACCGCGTTGAGCACCGCCGGATTGGAGGGCACCACGGCAGCCTCGCCGATGCTCTTGGCACCATAGGGGCCGTTGGGCTCATAGGCCTCAATGAAGTCCACCTGGATGCTGGGCATCTGGTCGGCGGTGAACATCTTGTACTTGCGGAAATTGTTGTACACGTTGCGGCCGTTCTCATCATACTTGAGTCCCTCGCACAGGGCGTAGCCCAGGCCCATCTGGATGCCGCCGTGGAGCTGGCCCTCAATGCCCATGCGGTTGATGACCTTGCCCACGTCGTGGACGGCCACATAGTCGGTGACGGTCACCTTGCCCGTGGCCTTCTCCACCTTGACCCGGGCGAAGTGGGCGCCGTAGGCGGTGGGACCGTTGGGCATGGGATAGGTCTCGGAGCAGATGATCTCCCGCTTGGACTTATCCTGGGCATAGACCACCACGTCGCTGAGCGAGACCGTCTTGTCCGTGGCCTTGGAGTGGACGCCGCCGGGGACCAGCTCCAGGTCCTCCTCCTTCTCCTCCAGGAGAAGGGCGGCCTCCTTCACCAGCTCACGGCCCACCGACTCGGCGCACTTCTTGGCAGCGCTGGCCACCACGAAGATGCCGTGGCTGGAGTAGTCGCCCAGCTGCCAGGGACAGGCATCGGTATCTGCTTCCATGGTGGTGATGGACTCCAGGGGGATCTGGAGGGTGTTGGAGACCACCTGAGTCTGGGCCGTGACCGAGCCGTTGCCCATGTCGTGGGTACCGGTGAAGTAGGTGCAGGTTCCGTCCTCGTTCATCTTGAGCATGACGCAGGCCTGATCCCGGTGTGCGCCGAAGCAGCCGCAGCCGTGGGCGCCCACTGCCATGCCGACGCCGATGGAGTATTTTCCGTCCTCATCGGAGAGAGGCTTCCAGTTGGCCATCAGCTCCACGCCCCGACGGACGCAGTCCTTGGGATGGGGGTTGCCCAGCTTGAAGCCCATGGGATCGCTGTCCTCCGGGTTGACCAGGTTCTTCATCTGGAAGTCCACCAGGGACATGCCCAGGGCCTTGGCGATCTTCTGGAACTGGCGCTGCTGGCCGAAGAAGGCCTGGGGAGAACCATAGCCGCGCATGGCGCCGGCGATGGGGGTGTTGGTGTACACCGGGATGCCGGTAAAGCGCATATTGGGGATCTTGTAGACCTTGAATACCTTATGGCTCAGGGCACCCAGCACGTTGAGGGCGCTGGTGGCATAGGCGCCGGTATTCGTGATGATGCGGATATCCTGGGCCACGATGGTGCCGTCGTTCTTCACGCCGGTCTTGAGGTAGACCACCGAGGCGTGGCGGGTACGGGTGGAGTCGATGCAGGCCTGACGGGAGTAGGTCACCTTCACCGGACGGCCGGCCTTCATGGAGAGGAGGGCGGCCACCGGCTCCAGAGTCATCTCCAGCTTGCCGCCGAAGGCGCCGCCGATGGCGGGGGTCACCACCCGGATGCGGCTCATGGGCAGCTTGAAGATGCGGTGGAGGGCGATGCGGTAACCGAAGGTATTCTGGCAGGAGGTGTAGACCGTCAGCTTGCCGGAATAGTCGTAGTCGGCGATGGACACATGGGGCTCAATGGCGCAGTGGTGCACCGCCTGCGTGGTATACCGGTCCTCAAAGATGCGGTCGGCCTGGGCAAAGCCCTGCTCCAGATCACCGGCGTTGTGGACCATGGTGGTGATGGCGTTCTTGTCGCCGTGGATGGGGTAGGCCCCCTCCTGCATGGCCTCCTCCGGGTCCAGATAGACCGGCAGGGGCTCATATTCCACCTTGATGAGTCCCACGGCCTTCTTGGCGATGGCCTGGGTATCGGCGGCTACCGCCGCCACACGGTCCCCCACAAAGCGGACCGTATCGTCAAAGACCCGCTCGGTGTCGGGGATCTGGTGCTCATAGAAGCGCACGGCGCTGTTGTACAGGGTATCGGGGGAATTCTTGTAGCACACCACGGCGCGCACGCCGGGCAGGGCCTCGGCCTCACTGGTATCAATGGACTTGATCTTGGCATGGGCCACCTTGCTGAACAGGACCTCGCCGTACAGCATCCCGTGGAGCTTCATGTCACCAACATACATCTTTCGGCCGGTCACCTTCAGTGCCGCGTCCCGAATGGGGGTACTCTCACCAATCCGGCTATAATCCTCCATATGTATTCATCTCCTCATCCGATTTACGGCCATCTGAGCTGCCCACGGCATCCTTTGACGTAGCCCGTACACGATTCACATAGCCTGGAGCCCGGTGCCGATGCCGCCGGTGCTCTCTGCACCGCCCGGTGGTTCCGACACTCAGGTATGCCCGGCGTACAGTAGCCGTTTTGTTTGCCTTGTGATTGAAAAATGCGTATAAAAAAGCAGGCGCTCCATCTTTTTTTGGATGGAGGCGCCTGCTTCCCTGTATTCTTCGTGCCAAACAAAGCTGCAGTTCCGCCTCCATCCAAACGGAGTGGTTCACATGCACGTCTTCATACACCCGCACCTTACCCTCACGGGCTCTCCCGGCGGCCAGGGTAGCAAGCACAATAGCTCTACCGCGCATAAGAGAGGGTCATACCTCGGTGTTCAGGTCACTTTGTCGGGACTTTGCGCTGCTCCTGGAAGCTTAGTGCTCCAGCAGCTTGGGGGACTGCTCCTTCACCAGAGCGTCGAACTCCTTGGAAGCGGCGGCCCGCTTGGCGTTCTCGGCGGACTGCTCCTCCACGAAGCTGGTGAGCGCGTGGGTGGGGCAGACGTCGGCGCACAGGCCACAGGAGCGGCACAGGGTGCGGTCCAGCTTCATCTCGGGGAACTCCACCTTGCGGGCGTTGTAGCAGCAGACGGTCTCACAGCGGCCGCACTTGGTGCACTTGCCGGGCTCGTAGTGGAAGCCCATGTCGGTGATGTTCTCGGTGCTGGGGAAGTTGGGCAGGGCCACGCCCATAGCCTCCTGGATGGAGGAGAAGCCCAGCTGAGCCAGACGGTCGGAGAGCTGATAGCACATCTTCTCCACATAGTCCAGGCCCTTCAGGATGCCCACGGAGCAGATGCCCACGGCGTTACAGCCGATCATCAGGTACTCGATGGCGTCGTCCGCCTTCATCACGCCGCCGGTGCCGTACAGGTTCTTGTAGCCGGGGATGTTGCGGGTGATCTGGCTGTTGATGCGCATGGAGATGGGCTTGATGGGGGCGCCGGTCATCCAGCCGTAGCCGTCGTTGCTCATCATGACAGGGGCGCGCTTCTCCACATCGATCATCAGGGTGGGGCCGATGGAGTCGATGGCGCAGATGCCGTCGGCGCCGTGCTCATAGCACTTCTTGGCGGTAGCCGCCGCGTCGGGCCAGTTGCCGGAGAGCTTGCAGATCACGGGGATGTTCACGTGAGCCTTGGCGTAGTCCAGCATGGGCAGCAGGGTGTCCTCGGTGTAGGAGACCAGCTCGATGATGTGCGCGCCGGCCTTCTCCACGTCCTTCACGATGGCCTGAGCCTCCATGGGGGTGTGGCCCACGGAGCCGATGACGATGGCGCCCGCCTTGACGGCCTCGGGGATCTCCTTCTCATACCACTGGAAGCGGTCGGAGTCGGCCCACTTCTCGCAGTTCAGAATGGCCTCGTTGTTGATCTTGGCCATGTGGTGGGCGGGGTTGATGGCGGCGCCCAGGCGGATGGTCTTGGTGACCACAGCGCCCACGCCGGCCTGATAGGCACGGATCATGCCCTCGGAGCCATAGGTGAGGGGGCCGGAGCCTACGATAAAGGGACTCTGGAGGTCATAACCACAGAACTTGACGCCAATGGAGGCGCCTTTCACCTTTTCCTTATCAAACATCTATTTCTCCTCTTTTCTCCGTCAGATTAGCCTTTCTGATACTCTTTGGCCGCGTCCTCAAAGGCCTCCACCAGCTGCTGATATCCGGTGCAGCGGCACAGGTTGCCGGCAATGGCCATCTTGATCTCGTCGCGGGTGGGGTTGGGCTTCTTGTCCAGCAGCGCCTTGGCGCTCATCAGGAAGCCGGGGGTGCAGAATCCGCACTGGAGGGCGTGGTGGTCCAGCACAGCCTGCTGCACCGGGTCCAGCTTGCCGTTCTTGGCCAGACCCTCCACGGTGGTGACATGCTTGCCCTCCACCGAGGCGGCCAGGACGATACAGGAGTCCACGGCCTCCCCTTCCAGGATGACGGTGCAGGCACCGCACTCGCCCACGCCGCAGCCTTCCTTGGTGCCGGTGAGGCCGGCCACGTCGCGGATGACGTCCAGCAGGCGGGCGTTCTCGTCGATCTCCAGGGAGACCGGCTCCTCATTGAGGATAAAATTCAAAGTGATCTTCTTCATATCCATTTACCCCCTCAGTCCTCGGGCAGCCCGGCGGCACGGCACAGCGCGCGCTGGATGAGGGCCTCGATGACAGGCTTCTTGTACTCGGTGGACCAGCGGATGCCGGTACGGGCGATCATCTCCTCGGAGACGGCCTTGCCGGCCTCCTCGAAGAGAGCGGCGGAGGGAGCCTTGCCCACGATGAGGGCCTCGGCCTTCTCCACCCGGTCGGGGGTGGAGAACACACAGCCGGGAGCGATGCGGGCGGCGGCGATGACGCCGTTTTCCATCTTCAGAGCCACGGCGGCGTTCATACGGGAGATGGCCAGAGCCTTGCGGCGGCCCAGCTTGATGAACGCGGTGGAGTAGTCGTCGATCCGGTCGATGAGAATGCTGGTGACCATCTCATGGGGAGCCAGCTTGAGCTTGCCGGCCTTCTCCATGGCGTCCTTCACCATCACTTCCCGCTCCCCGTCCACGCTGACCACTACCAGGCGGGCGTTCAGCGCCACAAAGGGAGAGAGGGTGTCGGCCGCGGGGGAGGCGTTGCAGATGTTGCCGCCCACGGTGCCCTTGTTGCGGATCTGGGTGGAACCCACGGTGGAAGAGGCGATGGAGAGGAAGGGCACATGCTTGCGCAGGACCTCCGACTCGTTGACCTCGGTGTGGCTGGTCATGGCGCCGATGCGGATGGAGTCCTCCCGGACCTCAATGCCGCGCAGCTCGGGCAGCGCCTGCACATCCATCAGGTATTCCACGTCCTTCAGGCGGGAGGAACCCTCCCGCAGCTGCACCATCAGATCGGTGCCGCCGGCGTAAGGCTTAACCTTCTCGCCGTATTCCTTCAGATAGCCCAGAGCTTCCTTCAGGGTCTGGGGCTTCAGATAACTCAGCTTCTGCATGGTATCCCCCTTATCTCAGCTTCTTGCCCAGCAGCACCCGCTCCAGGTTGGCGGGATTCTCACGGATGCGCTTTCCGGTGGCGTTGTAGATGGCGTTGGCGATGGCGGCGCCCACCACCTCGGTGGCCGGCTCGCCGATGCTCTTGGCGCCAAAGGTGCCGCGGGGGTCGTCGCACTCGAAGATGTTCACGTCCATCTCGGGCATATCGGCCGCGGTGGGCACGATGTAGTTCTCAAAGTTCTGGTTGCGGACCTTGCCGTTGCTCACTTCCACTTCCTCGGTGGTAGCGTAGCCCTGGCCCATCAGGATGCCGCCGTAGATCTGGCCCATGACCAGAGCGGGGTTGACGGCGGTGCCCACGTCGTGGCTGGCGGTGACCTTCTGCACGTCCACGTAGCCGGTCTCCATATCCACTTCGATCTCAGCCACCACGCAGCCGTAGGCGTAGTTGGGGAAGGCGACGCCCTGTCCGGTGTGGTGATCCTGGATGCAGGCGGGGGGCATATACCACTCATAGGCGGCCATCTGGCGGCCGGTCCACAGAGAGGCGTTGCACACGTCCTTGAAGGCGACCTTCACGTCGGGCTTCTCAGTGGTGTGGAAGAAGCCGTCCTCCAGCACGATCTGCTCGATGCTCTTCACGTTCTCCTGGTCCTTGAAGAAGCCCAGAGCCAGGGCGTTGGCGCGCATGATCTCGTTGAGCTTGTAGCCCACCTTGCGGGTGGACTGGGAGCCCATCACGGTGCCGCGGGAGGCCACGGTCATGCCGGAGTCGGCGATGGCCTGGGTATCGGTGCCGTAGAAGCGGCTGGCCTCGTAGGGCACGCCGATGGCCTCGGCAGCGATCTGGGCAAAGGCGGTCTTCAGGCCCTGGCCGTTCTCGGCAAGGCCGGTGTTGATGAGCACGGTGCCGTCCTCATTGGCGATAGCCATGGCGCCGGAGGCGTCGGGCGACTCGGCGCCCAGGCCGCAGCCGCGGTGGCCGATGGCGATGCCGATGCCCTTGCGCTTCTTGGTGGAGGTCTGGTGCTTATACTCCTCATGCTTGCGCTGGTAGTCGGTCTTCTCTGCGGTGTAGTCCATGACTTCCTGCATGTTCACGTGGTCCAGCACGGTGCCGGTGGCATTGGTGGTGCCGTCCTTGAGGCAGTTGATGCGGCGGAACTCCAGGGGGTCCATGCCCAGCTCCTCGGCGATCTCCTCAATGAGCTGCTCCTGGCCCCAGATCAGCTGGGGAGAGCTGTAACCGCGCATGGCGCCGCCGTGGATGTTGTTGGTGAACACGCCGTAAGTATCGGTCTTGACGTTGGGGATGGTGTAGGCGCCGCAGCTGTGGATGCTGGCGCGGGAGTTCATGAACTGGGTCTGGTTGTTGTAGGCGCCGCAGTTGTCGATCTGGGTGCCCTCCCAGGCCACGATATGTCCGTCCTTCTTCACGCCCACCTTGTAGCGCAGCAGGAAGGGATGGCGCTTGGCGCTCTCCAGGAAGGACTCCTCCCGGGAGAAGGTCATCTTGACGGGGCGGCCCACCAGGCGGCACAGATAGGCGCAGCGGGCGGCCAGCATGCCGACGCCCTCCTCCTTACCGCCGAAGCTTCCGCCCAGGGTCTCCTGGAACACGCGCACGTCGTGCATGCCCACACCCAGGATGTCGGCCACATAGCGGCGGGTAAAGAAGGGGTTCTGGCTGGAGGAGTGGACGGTCATCACGCCGTCAGCGGGATTCTGGATGCAGACCACGGCCTCGGGCTCGATGTAGGAGTGCTCGATGTACTGAGTCTCGTACTCCCGCTCGATGATGAGGTCGGCCTCGGCAAAGCCCTTCTCCACGTCGCCCTTGCGGATGGGGTAGATGGAGTCGGTAAAGACGTTGTCGGGATACTGCTCATGCACCGCAGGGGCGCCGGGCTTGATGGCGTCGCGGATGGTGTAGACGCCGGGCAGATCCTCATACTCCACCTCGATGGCCTTGAGGGCCTCGTCCACCAGGGCCTTGGTCTCGGCACACACGATGGCCACCACGTCGCCGGCATATTTGACCTCTTTGGTCAGGTACATGTAGGGGGCGTTGCCCGCGCAGCTCTTGGGCTTGGGCATATCGTCCGCCGTCACCACGGCCAGCACGCCGGGAATGGCCTTGGCCTTCTCGGTGTCGATCCGGGTCACCTTGGCGTGGGAGCGGCCGCTGCGCAGGCAGCCGCCGTACACCATATCGACAAATTTCAGGTCCGCGGCGTAGTGCGCGCGTCCGGTCACCTTGTCGATACCGTCGATGCGGGGGACCGAGTGGTTGACAATTTTATAATTCTTCTTCAGCTCGCCTAACAGGGGCATGAAATCACCTTCCTCTTGCATGGAAATCCCATCCGGAACGGGACCTTTTCTCCGGTGTTAAAGGTACAGTCGGGTCGAAAAAGTCCGGATTACTTGAACTTCCAGAACTCCGCACAGGCCTGACGCATGTCGGCGCGGGCCTTCTCAACGTCCAGCGTCGTGATAACGCCGTCCTTCTTGAGCTGCTTTCCGCCGACAAAGACGTTTTTCACGTCGGCGGGGTTCCGGTACAGGATCAGTTGGTCGTAAATATTCTTTTCGTTGATGGGCGTGGGCGTATCGTTCATGCTGACCGTGATCACGTCCGCCAGCATTCCCGGGGCAATACACCCCGTATTTTCCATGCCGAGGGCTTTGGCCCCCATATCCGTGGCCATCTGGTAGACCTGCCGGGCGCCCATCGCCTGTGGGTCCTGCCGATGTGCCTTGTGGATAAGAAATGCGCCGCGCATAACCTCGAAGAAATTATTGATGTAGCCGTCGGTGCCAATCCCAACCTTGACCCCGGCCTCCAGGAGCTCGGTGACCGGTGCGACTCCGCCGCCCACCTCGCAGTTGGACAGGGGCATGGTCACGGCACTGGCGCCGCTGCGGCCCAGGATGTCGATCTCCTCCTGGTTGACCTGTACGACCTGGGAGGCCAGGACATCGCTGTCCAGACAGCCCAGCTCATCATAGATGCACACGGGCTGCTTGCCGTAGTGCTCCTGGGTCCAGTTGGGTTCAAACACGCTCTCAGAGAGGTGCATATGGAATTTGGAGCCCAGCTCCTTTGCCATGGCGCGGGCCTTCTGCACATATTCCTTGGAGCAGGTAAAGAGGGTATGGATGCTCATCGCGCCCTTTACCAGAGGATCGTCGGCGTGATTCCGGATGAAATCCGCGTTCTCCTTCAGTCCAAGTTCTGCATTCTCGCTGCTCATCCGCTCGCAGGCCTCGAAGGTGAGGATGCCGCGCAGACCGGCCTCACGGATGACCTGAGCCTCCCGCTCCAGCGCGCCCGGAATGGCATTGGGCGCCTCCAGAATATCAAAGAAGGTGGTCACGCCGCTGTCGATCATCTCGACACTGGCCCAGCGGGTGGTGATCTCCGCCAGCTCCGGAGTGATCCGGTTCTCGATGTAGGGCCACCAGAAGTCGTCCAGGAAGCTGGAGAACTCGGTCACCACCGCATCGGTGCTGATGCCGCGGGAGAATACATTATACATATGGTTGTGCCCGTTGATGAAACCGGGCAGGATGACCTGGTCGGTAGCCTCGATCACCGTATCCTGCGCCTGAGCGCTCAGGGTCTCGTTGGGCCCCACTTCTGCAATGAGACCGTCCCTGAGCTTGACGCCCCATCCGGTCTTGAGACCTTCCTTCAGGAGCACTGCTCCGCCACGGATGATAGTTGCCGCTTCCATACATACACCCTTCCCGGCAGTCCCGGCGCCGAAACGTGTTCCGTTCTCTGGTAAACTCTCTGGTTTTCCCCAGACCGGTGAAAAAATGGCGACACATCTTGTCGCATGTGCCGCCATGTTTCGTTTCAGCGCACAGGCGCCTGTTTTTGAGTTCCTGCATCGCAGGGGAATGTTCCCCCCGCCCGCCGGCGCTGGGCCGGCGGGCGGAATGGGTCAATTGTGATTTGCCGAGGCTTAGCGGCGGCTGGCCACGTTGCCCATGGTCAGAGCCATCAGAGCCTTGATGGTGTGCATGCGGTTCTCGGCCTCGTCGTAGATGACGGACTGAGCGCTGTCGGCGACCTCGTCGGTGACCTCGATGCCGCGGTCAGCGGGCATGCAGTGCATGTAGATAGCGGTGTTCTTGGCCAGGCTCATGCGGCGGCTGTCGACGCACCAACCGGGATTGGCGTTGATCATCTCGACGCCGGTCTTCTCGTCGTCGCCCACGGCCATGATGGGGCCCCAGCCCTTGGCGTAGACCACGTCGGCGCCCTCGCAGGCGGCGTCCATGTCGTTGCAGACCTCGAACTTGGAGCCGTAGAACTCAGCGTTCTTGCGGGCGGTCTCCATGGCCTCGGGCATCAGCTCGAAGTCCTTGTTGGGCACAGCCAGGGTCACGTCCATGCCGAAGCGGGGCATCAGGGTGATCAGGGACTGAGCCATGGACAGGGGACGCATGTAGTTGCCGGCGGAGGTCCAGGAGATGACGAACTTGCGGCCCTTCAGCTCATTGTGGAACTTCTCCTTGATGGTGAACAGGTCGGCAATGGACTGAGTGGGGTGCCACAGGTCGCACTGCATGTTGTAGATGGGAATCTTGGAGTACTTAGCCAGCTTCTGCATGTAAGCATGGCCGCCCACCAGAGTGTTGCGCACGCCGATGCCGTGGCCCATGCGGGAGAGAACCTCGATGGTGTCCTGGGGGGTCTCGCCGTGGTCGATCTGAGTGGCCTTGGGGGTCAGGTAGTTGCCGTGGCCGCCCAGCTGGGTGATGCCGCACTCGAAAGCGTTACGGGTACGGGTGGACTCCTCGAAGAACAGCATGAACAGAGACTTGTTCTTCAGCAGCTCATCATACTTGTGGGTGTCCAGCAGGTTGTCCATCTTCAGAGCGGACGCCACGTCCATGAGGGTCTCCAGCTCCTCGTTCGTCCAATCCTGCTCACAGAGAAAATGCTTACCTTTGAGACCTGTCTGCATGATAAAAACCTCCCAAAAAATTTTTTCAAAAGTCTCTATATCTCTAGAATACTTTATGGTATAATCATACCAGCATCTCTCGAAAAAATCAAGGAGGAATTCACATGATTACAAAAAAAGAAGCGCTGGAAAAAATCAAGGAGTACGTGGCCTCTCAGGAAGAGGAAGTCATTCAGTTCCTGAAGGACTTCATCGCCATCGAGAGCGTCACCTACAACGAGGGAAAGGCCGTTGAATTTCTCGCCAATAAGATGAAGGAGTTCGGCTTCGACGAGGTCCGCATCGACAAGGTCGGCAACGTGGTTGGCCGCGTTGGCTCCGGCAAGACCGTCCTCCTCTACGATGCCCACATCGACACCGTGGAGCTGGGCGAGCCCGCCGACTGGGGCGGCATGAACCCCCTGGAGGCCCAGATGGAGGAGGGCAAGGTCCTCCGCGGCCGCGGCGCCGTGGACGACAAGGGCTGCCTGACCGGCATCACCTTCGCCGGCAAGGCCCTCAAGGCCCTGGGTCTGGATCAGGACTTCACCCTGTGGGTGTCCGGCTCCCTGTCCGAGGAGGACGTGGAGGGCTCCTGCGTGAAGGCCATGACCGAGGAGAACCCCGACATTAAGCCCGACTTCGTGCTGGTGGCCGAGGCCTCCGAGGGCCGCGTGATCCGTGGTCACAAGGGCCGCGCCCTCATCAAGATCACCGTTCCCGGCAAGTGCGCCCACGCCTCCACCGCTTGGCGCGGCGACAACGCCCTGATCAAGGCTCTGCCCATCATGGAGCGCGTGGACAAGTTCCAGGACTTCGTGGAGGATCCCTTCCTGGGTAAGGGCTCCATCGAGGTGACCAAGGTCGACTGTAAGACCCCCTCCCTGAACACCATCCCCGGTGAGGCCGTCATCACCTGCGACCGCCGCATCTCCTGCGGTGAGTCCATCGACGACCTGCTGGCCGAGGTCTCCCAGTTCTATAAGGATATCCCCGGTGTCACCGCTGCCATCGACACCGAGAAGGTCCAGACCTACACCGGCTATGACATCACCTGCGTGGACTACTTCCCCTCTTGGGTGCTGCCCGAGGATCATCCCCTGATCCAGTCCGGCGTGGATGCCTACACTGAGCTGTGGGGCGAGA
This sequence comes from Pseudoflavonifractor sp. MCC625, assembly GCF_018784545.1. NCBI lineage: Bacteria > Bacillati > Bacillota > Clostridia > Eubacteriales > Oscillospiraceae > Pseudoflavonifractor > Pseudoflavonifractor sp. MCC625. The sequence continues at coordinate 83,571 of NZ_WQOJ01000023.1, forward strand.
AGCCCGTGGTCGGCTCCTGGGAGTTCTGCACCAACGCCACCCACCTGTGCGGCCGCATGGGCGTGCCCGCCATCGGCTACGGCCCCGGCGACGGCTCCCTGTGCCACTCCACTCAGGACAAGATGCCCATCGATGAGCTGATGAAGGCCATTTCCTTCTACGCTTCCCTGCCCCTGTTCGTTCCCAAGAAGGGCTAATCTACATCCCCTGTCCGGGGGGCGCGGTCCAAGCGGCCGCGCCCCCCGGCTTTTTGCTGTGCAGAAGCACGGCATGAAGTTTCTTTCTCTTGCCGGCCGGTATCCTTTCTTTTATAATAGAGTGAACTTTGACCGGGCGCTCCGGCCGCCGGATCGGGAGGTAATGCCATGCTCACACCTGTCCTGGACCCAAATGCTTCTCAGCCCCTGTATGAACAGATCTACCGCCATATCCGCCGGGAGATCGAAGGGGGCGCTCTCCGCCCCGGGGAGCGCCTCCCCTCCAAGCGCGCCCTGGCCGCCCACCTGAAGGTGGGGGTCATCACGGTGGAAAACGCCTATGAACAGCTGCTGGCCGAGGGCTACGTGTACACCCAGGCCAAGCGGGGCTTCTTTGTCCAGTCCCAGGAGACCGAGCGTCCCCTTTCCCCGGCCGCTCCCTCTGCGCCCGCCCCACCCGAGCCTGCGGAGGTGTCCCCTCTTCCCTATGACTTTTCCACCAACGCCGTGGACACGGAGCACTTCCCCTTCTCCACCTGGGCCCGTCTGATGCGGGAGGTCCTCAGCGAGGAGGACAGCGCCCTCCTCTCCTCCCCCCACCCCCAGGGCGTGCCGGCGCTGCGCGCGGCCATCGTGCGCTACCTCCATGACTTCCGGGGCATCGACGTCCACCCGGACCAGATCGTAGTGGGGGCCGGCGCGGAATATCTCACCACCCTGCTCTTCCAGCTTCTTGGCCGGGGCGGAGGATGGGCGGTGGAGGACCCCGGCTACCGGAAGGTCCAGCGCATCCTCTCCCACACCGGCGCGCTGGTCTGCCCCATTCCGCTGGACCGGGAGGGGCTGCGCACCGATGCCCTGCGCTGGTCGGGCGCCCGGGTGGTCCACGTCACCCCCTCCCACCATTTTCCCCTGGGCACCGTTATGTCCATGCCCCGGCGGGAGGCCCTCCTCCGCTGGGCCGGAGAGCAGCCCGACCGGTATATCATCGAGGACGACTACGACAGCGAGTTCCGCTTTGACGGCCGCCCCGTCCCCGCCCTCCAGAGCCTGGACAAGAATGAGCGGGTCATCTACCTCAACACCTTTGCCAAGAGCCTGGCCCCCTCTCTCCGCATCGGATATATGGTCCTGCCGCCCCATCTGATCCGGCGCTATCGGGAGGAATTCCGGCTCTACTCCTCCACGGTCCCCTCCTTTGAACAGTACACCCTGGCCCGTTTTCTGGAGCGGGGCCACTTCGAGCGCCACATCCGCCGCATGCGGACCATCTACTGCCAGCGCCGGGATGCCCTGCTGGCGGCGGCGGAGGGGGCCGGGCTCCTGGCGTGGGGCTCCTTCGCCGGCATGGAGGCCGGGCTCCACCTGCTCTTTCGGGTGTCCTCTCCCGTTCCGGAGGGTGCTCTGGTAGAGGCCGCGGCGGAGGCCGGTGTGGGGGTCTCCCCGCTCAGCGCCTACTCCATCACGCCCCCGGATACACCCGGCCCCGTCCTGGTCCTGGGCTATGGACGGCTGGACCCCGCCGACATGGTCCCCGCCATGGAGCGGCTGGCCGCGGCCTGGCGGCCCTTCTTTTCTCCCGGCAGCCCCTCCGGGCGCCGCACCTCTTCGTCCTCCCTCCCATAGTATGGTGCAGGCGGGTCCTTCCCGCCGTACTCTGATATGGGGGAATCTCGTTATGTGCTGCTATCGAAACAACGCGCTTCGTTCCTGTTCCCGCTGCTCCTGCTGTTCGGGCTGCTGTGGCTGCTCCTGCGGCGGCTCCGCCCGTTCCAATGGCTGCGGCTGCTCCAGCTCCACCAGCTCGGCCTCCTGCTCCGGCTGGAACCGCAGCTCCGGCTCCGGCTGCGCCTCTTCCTACTGGGTGTCGGTCCCCTCGTTCCTCTGCGGCAGCGGATGCGCCCAGGCCGAGGAAGCCCGCAGCTGTGGGTGGGCCCTGGCCGAGGCGGCCCGCAGCTGCGGATGGGAGCTGGCAGAGGAAATCCGAAGCTGCTGTGACTGATCCTGGTCTTGATCCACCGATATGCCGTCCTCACGGACGGCATACTTACCCCATATCAAAGAGAGAGCGCCGCAGGGATTCCTCCCTGCGGCGCTCCTATTTCTTATTATTTATGATACGCCGCCCTTCCCGCTCTCCATGGCGGCCTCCAGCTTTTTGAGGGCCTTCTTTTCGATGCGGGATACATAGGAGCGGCTGATGCCGCACTGCGCGGCCACCTCCCGCTGGGTCAGGGGGTGGCTGCGGGCCAGCCCATAGCGCATCCGGATGACCATTGCCTCCCGCTCGTCCAGGCACTGCTCCACGCAGGCGCGGACCTTTGCGCAGGCATCCCGGGTGTCCAGCTCCTCCAGCATATTGTCATCCACCCGGATGGTGTCCAAAATGGAGAGGGAATTGCTGTCGCCGTCCCCATCCAGCGTGTCCGACAGGGAGACCTCCCCCTGCAGCTTGCGCTGGGAGCGAAAATACATCAGGATCTCATTTTCAATGCATCGGCTGGCATAGGTGGCAAGGCGCACCTTCTTGTCCGGCTTGAAGGTGGTGATGCCCTTGATGAGTCCGATCGTTCCGATGGAGATCAGGTCGTCCTGATCCCCGTTGGGGGTATAGTACTTTTTCACGATGTGGGCCACCAGGCGCAGGTTGTGCTCGATCAGCCGGTTGCGGGCCTCCAGATCTCCCGCCGCCATCCGCTCCAGACATTCCTGCTCCTCCTCCGCCTTCAGGGGTCTGGGAAAGGACCCTCCCTCTCCTCCCGAAAGCCGAAGCGTGAGAAACAGCCCGTTGAGTATCAGGGCAATCCATGCCGGGATCATGCTTCATTCCTCCCTTTCCGTCACAATGCGTATGGGCTCCATCCCATCCTATTCCCCCGGTGCAAGTCCCTATGTATCGCCCTGATATGCAAGAACTAATTTTGACAAAATATCTCTTTCCCTTTTATTCGAAACAGAAATTTTTTCTTCCCACCCCCCTCCGGGCATTTACGCTGTGCAAAAAGACGTATATAATAAAAAAAGACACGCTGAATTTTGTTTTGATTTGGAGAATTGAGGGGGCCACCGCAAATGGGGATCACAGACATCATTACCATGCTGGGCGCCATTGCCACATTCCTGTTCGGAATGTCCACGATGACCGACGGTCTGGAAAAACTGTCCAGCGGACGTTTGGAGTCCATTCTGGAGCGTCTGACCAGCAACGTCTGGAAGGGCGTTCTTCTGGGGGCGCTGGTCACCGGACTCATCCAGAGCTCGGCCGCCACCACCGTCATGTGCGTGGGCTTCGTCAACGCCGGCATCATGAAGCTCCGGCAGACTGTGGGCATCATCATGGGCGCAAATATCGGCACCACGGTCACCGCCCAGCTGCTCCGTCTGGGTGATCTCTCCTCTGATCAGCCCCTCCTGCTCCTGCTGAAGCCGGCCACCCTGGGTCCCATCCTGGCGGTGATCGGCATTCTCTTCTACATGTTCCTCCGGGGCGGACGGAAAAAGATCATCGGGCAGATCATTCTGGGTCTGGGTCTCCTCTTTATTGGAATGAAAACCCTGGAGGGCGCGGTGGCTCCCCTTCAGGACCTGCCGGAATTCCGGGAGCTCTTCGTGGCCTTCTCCAATCCCTTCCTGGGCGTCCTGGTGGGCGCGCTGGTCACCGCCCTGATCCAGAGCTCCTCCGCCTCCATGGGCATTTTGCAGGCCATGACCTCCACCGGTGTGGTGACCTTTCACATCGCCATCCCCCTCATCATGGGACAGAACATCGGCACCTGCGTCACCGCCCTGCTCTCCGGCATCGGCGCCAGCAAAAACGCTAAGCGCACCGCCTGCATCCACCTGCTCTTCAATGTGATCGGCACCCTCTTCTTCCTCATCCTGCTGTACGGCTGCAACGCCCTGTTCCACTTCTCCTTCTGGACCGCCCAGATGGACCGGGGCAGCATCGCCAACCTCCACCTAGCCTTCAATGTGGGCTGTACCCTCCTCCTCCTGCCCTTCAACGGCCTGCTGGTCACCCTGGTGGAGCGGCTCATCCCCGGCGATACCGACCAGAAGGAGGTCTCCGTGCTGGATGAGCGCTTCCTCTCCACCCCCTCCCTGGCCCTGGAAAAGTCCCACGACACCGTGGTGCAGATGGGCCATTTCGCCCTGGAAAACTACCGCTTGTCGGTGGAGCTCCTCAACCATTTTGACTCCAAAAAGCTGGAGCGCCTCCAGGAGACCGAGGCCGCTCTGGACAAGCTGGAGGGCCTGCTGGACAACTACCTGGTCCGCCTGAGCGACCGCTCCTCCCTCTCTCCAGAGGACAGCGCCAAGGTCTCGGAGCTGCTCCACACCCTGTCCGATTTTGAGCGCATCGGCGACTATGCGGTCAATCTCTCCGACTGCGCCGTCCTGCTCCACGACCGGGGGATCGTCTTTTCGCCCTCGGCCAAGCAGGAGCTGCGCCTCATGACCTCCGCGGTGGAGGAGACTATCGTCCGCGCGCTGGAGTGCTACACCAAGCGCTCCCACGATCTGGCCATGGAGGTGGAGCCCATCGAGGAGGTGGTGGACCTCCTGCGGGACGAGCTGCGCAGCCGCCACATCGAGCGCCTGAAAAACGGCGAGTGCACCGTGGAGCTGGGCAGCCAGTTCCTGGAGCTGCTCATCAGCCTGGAGCGCATCTCCGACCACTGCTCCAACATCGCCCTCTACATCGTCCGGGAGACCTCCCCCGCCGACGCGCTCATCCGGACCGACTCCCACGCCTATATGCACGCCCTGCACCACGGTGAGGACCAGGAGTTTGACGCCATGTTCCAGGAGTACCGCCAGAAATACTACGCGCCCCTGGAGGCCGCGCCCCTCACCTCGCGCTGAGTCAACCAGACAAAAAGAGCCGGGATCGCAATCGATCCCGGCTCTTTTCATACATATTCGATTTTACATCAGCTTTACGGTGTAGTAGACCGCCATGGCCAGGAGCCACACGATGAGCACCCCGTACAGGAGCATCATCGGCCCCATCACCAGGCCGATCACCTGGATGAGGGCCACCACCAGGCAGGTGGCGTAAAGCATGGTGTAGTTGGCGTCCTTGGGCAGGAGCACCATGCGCTTGTCGCCCCGCTGGAACACGCCGTTACGCTCCTGAAGCAGATGAGACGTGACCGCCACGGCTACCAGGAAGAGGATCTCCACCGCCAGATACCCGTAGACCTCCATCGGATGGGCCAGACGGCGGTTGAGCAGCCACAGGCCCAGCAGCCCGGCACCGCTCATCAGGGACATGACGAAAAATTCCCGCTGATAGAGGTAGTAGATCAGGGCCAGCACCGCCAGACAGGGCACACCCACATACAGGGCCTTGACGCCGGTCTTGTCGTAAAAATGCACGATCAGGGCGCAGGCCGCCAGAACTCCGGCTATGGTGGTCAGCACCTGGGGCATCACCCGACGGGACCCCTTCTTCCAGGAAGTCACCCACCAGGCCAGACAGCCCAGGAAACACACCGGAAGGACCACCGCCAGCACGCTGAACACGTTCCGCAGCGCCATGGCGATCTCGATATCTTTTACCTGATAATTGACATAATAGCGATTGAGGAGCAAAAGCAGAGCCTCCAGCACGACCGAACCGCCGATCCAGATGAGGACCCGGTTCATGGCCGCTTCCTCCTGCTTGGCCCGCTCCGCTCGTTCTCTCTTATCCATGTATTCATCTCCTGTGCTATGCAGCATTCGTCTCGCATTCGTATATTTTAGCAGATTACAGCCCCTTTTGCAACAAGAAAAACCCCCGGATTCCCAAGTGCGCTCTTTACCCATCCTGTTTTTCTGTGCTAGAATAGAGCCGGTTCTCTTCTTCTGTTTTCCAGAATCTATCCCATAGGAGTTTATTTTTTATGTCAAGTCGTGCCATCCCCACCTTTTTCCTGCTCTCCGCGCTTCTGCTCTCCTCCTGCGCCCTCCCCGGCGGAGAGACCTCCGCCGCAGAGCCGGCCCAGCGGCAATTTTTTGCCATGAACACCCTGATGACCCTCCAGATCACCGGCGAGGAGGCCGAGGACGCCCTCTCTGCCGCGGTGGAGGAGGTCAACCGGCTGGACCGGCTCTTCTCCCGCAGTCAGTCCGAGAGCGACATCGCCCGCCTCAACGCCCACGCCGGGGACGGAACCGACGTCCCCCTCTCCCCCGAGACCACGGAGCTGCTCTCCCTGGCGCTGGAGGAAACGTCGGCCACCGCCGGCGCCTTTGACGTGACCGTGGCTCCGGTGATCGACGCCTGGGGCTTCGGCACCGGGGACGCCGGGCAGTACCGCCTCCCCTCGGAAGGGGAGCTGGAGGCCCTCCTGCCCCTGGTGGACAGCGCCGCTCTCCACGTGGATACCGCCGGGAACACCGCCCGGCTGGACCGCTCCGGCATGGAGGTGGATCTGGGCGGCATCGCCAAGGGGTATACCGCCGACCGGCTGGTGGAGCTGCTGGGGGAGTACGACGTCTCCTCCGCCCTGCTGAATCTGGGCTCCAGCACCATCACCCTGGTGGGGAACAATCCCTCCGGCCAGCCCTGGCGGGTGGCCCTCAAGGACCCCCAGGACGAGGAGCAGCAGATCCTGCTCCTCTCCCTGTCCGACCAGGCCCTGTCCACCTCGGGGGCCTATGAGCAGCACTTTGAGGAGAACGGCGTCACCTACCACCACATTCTGGACCCTCGGACCGGCTATCCCGCCCAGACCGGCATCCTCTCGGTCACGGTGGTCTCCGACAACGGCGCTCGGGCCGACGCCCTCTCCACCGCTCTGTTCGTGGCCGGGCCGGAGCAGGCGCTGGAGCTCTGGCGGGCGGACGACTCCTTTGAGTGTGTGCTCTGCCTGGAGGACGGACGCATCCTGATCACCCAGGGACTGGAGGACCAGTTCCTGTACAATGAGGAGGACTCCCATGGCTACACCTGCGAGATCGTCCGCCGCTGACCGCCTCCGCCCCGCTCCGGGGGACGCTCTGGTGGTCCTGCTGGTCCTGTGCGCTGCGCTGGCGCTGCTCTGGCTGCTCCGTCCCGCCCCGGCCGGGGAGCTGACGGTGGAGGTCCGGCTGGACGGCACCCTGATCGGCTCCTATCCTCTGGAGGAGGCCGACGCCCCCGTCTATGTGGACGTGGACGCCCCCTGGCCCCTCACGCTGGAACTGGACGGCCGCCGGGTCCGCATCTCCCACAGCGACTGTCCCAGCCAGGACTGTGTCCACACCGGCTGGATCGACGAGGCCGGAGAGCAGATCATCTGTCTTCCCAACAAGCTCATTATCTCCCTGGTAGGAGAACAAGATACGCAGTCAAAAGACTTTGACGTGATCGTTGGGTAAAAAGTTCCATCAACGCGCCATTTTTCCCCGCCGCCCCACGCACAACCATATGCACTCAGGAGGGAATCTTATGCCGACCTATCTGCTGGCCCTGGATCAGGGCACTACCAGTTCCCGCGCCATCCTCTTTGACCGGGAGCAGCGCATCGTGGGCACCGCCCAGAAGGAGTTCACCCAGCACTATCCCCGGGAGGGCTGGGTGGAGCACGACGCCATGGAGATCTGGTCCTCCCAGTACAGCGTCATGATGGAGGTGCTGGCCCAGTCCGGCGTGGACCCGGCCGACATCGCCGCCATCGGCATCACCAACCAGCGGGAGACCACCATCCTCTGGGACAAGGAGACCGGACGCCCCATCCACAACGCCATCGTCTGGCAGTGCCGCCGCACCGCCCCCATGGTGGACGCCCTGCTGGAGCAGGGCCTGGGGGAGCACATCCGGCGGACCACCGGACTGGTCCCCGACGCCTACTTCTCGGCCACCAAGATCAAATGGCTGCTGGACCATGTGGAGGGGGCCCGGGCTCTGGCCGACCAGGGCCGCCTCCTCTTCGGCACGGTGGATACCTGGCTGCTCTGGAAGCTCACCGGCGGCGCCGTCCACGTCACCGACTACACCAACGCCTCCCGCACCATGCTCTATGACATCCGCCGCCTGTGCTGGGATGAGACCCTTCTCCAGGCCCTGGATATCCCCCGCTCCATCCTTCCCGAGGTGCGGGACTCCAGCGCCATCTACGGCTATACCGACCTCCAGGGAGTGCGGGTGCCCATCGCCGGGATCGCCGGGGATCAGCAGGCCGCCCTCTTCGGCCAGGGCTGCTTCTCCCCGGGTGAGGCGAAAAACACCTACGGCACCGGCTGCTTCCTCCTGATGAACACCGGCGAGACCCCCTGTGAGAGCAGCAACGGCCTCATCACCACCATCGCCGTGGGCCTGGACGGCGCGGTCCAGTACGCCCTGGAGGGGTCGGTCTTTGTGGGGGGCGCCGTCATCCAGTGGCTGCGGGACGAGCTGCGCCTGCTCACCGAGAGCCGGGATGCCGAGTACTATGCCCAGAAAGTCCCCGACACCGGGGGCGTCTATCTGGTCCCCGCCTTCACCGGTCTTGGCGCCCCCTACTGGGACATGTACGCCCGGGGCTGTCTGATGGGCCTCACCCGGGGCACCCGGCGGGAGCACATCATCCGGGCCGCCCAGGAGTCCATCGCCTATCAGGTGGCCGACCTGGTGGCGGCCATGGAGAAGGACACCGGCCTTCCCCTCTCGGCTCTGCGGGCCGACGGCGGGGCCAGCCGGGACGCCTTCCTCCTTCAGTTCCAGGCCGACATACTGGACCGGCCCGTCCTGCGCCCTGTCATCCGGGAGACCACCGCTCTGGGCGCGGCCTGCCTGGCCGGACTGGCCGTGGGCGTGTGGAAAGACCGGGAGGAGATCCGCGCCCTGTGGAAGGAGGACGCCCGCTTCTCCCCCGCCCTCCCCGCACCCCGCCGGGAGGAGCTCCTCCGGGGCTGGCACAAGGCAGTGGGCCGCAGCCTGGACTGGGCCGAGCACTGATTCTCCTGCTCCCGTTCCTGTTTCTTCCTTTTTCTCTTGCAGGGCCCGGTCAAACGCAGTACAATAGACTCGTATGTCAGACAGGAGGCCCTAATCATGGAACAACGTGATTCCTTTTCCTATCAGTGCGGCGTGGTGGACGCCTTCAACGAGATGGTGGCAGCCGAGGTCAAGGCCCTGGCCCTGAGCCACCCCATGGATACCCGGGAGGAGATGGAGGCCCTCATCGCCTATGCCCACGAGAGCTGCCGCCGGCACGGCACCAAGCTCTATCCCGAGTGCGATCCCCTCATCACCGATCTCTTTCCCGCCTCCCTCAACCGCGGGAAGTACAATATCCTCTTCTACAAGGCCGATCATGTGATCGAAGAGTACATCCGGCTCAAGGACCGCAAGGCCGCCACGGTGGAGGCCGGCGCCTATTTCGGCGGTAACCGCAGCCGCATCGCCCGGGACTACGGCCGCCTCCTCTCCTATCCGGAGGAGACCATCCGCCGCCTGCTCTCCGAGAACACCGACCGGGAGTGAGGAACGTCCCGGGGTTGACAAACCGGCACGTCCACGCTATAATGTGGCAAAGCGATGAAGGGAAAAAAGACAGGTTTCCTCCGTTCAGAGAGCCGGTGGCTGGTGTGAACCGGTACGTGCAGGGCCTGTGTATTCTGGTCCCCGAGCGGTCCGCCTGAACCTCAGTAGGGCGGGACGGCTGGCCCCGTTAGCGGCCGTGGCCTTGTTGGAGGCCGTGAGCGTCCGCCGGTGACGGCGGACGGAACCAGGGTGGTACCGCGTATGAAATGACGCCCCTGACCTTAACCGGTCAGGGGCTTTTTGTTTTGTCTTCTGACCAATCGCTCAAGTTCGGAGGTATGCATCATGAGCAAGTCGTTTGAGAAGTATATTCCCTTTGTCCCCCTCAAGATGGAGCACCGCTCCTGGCCCGACAAGCAGATCACCAAGGCCCCCATCTGGTGCTCTGTGGACCTGCGGGACGGCAATCAGGCCCTGGTGGACCCCATGAATCTCCAGGAAAAGCTGGAGTATTTCCACACCCTGCTGGACATCGGCATCAAGGAGATCGAGATCGGCTTCCCCTCCGCCTCGGAGACCGAGTTTGAGATCTGCCGGGAGCTCATCGAGGGCGGCCACATCCCCGACGACGTGACCATCCAGGTGCTGGTCCAGGCCCGGCCCCATCTGATCCAGCGGACCTTTGAGGCCATCCGGGGCGCCAAGCACGTGATCCTGCACTTCTATAATTCCACCTCCACCCTCCAGCGCAAGGTGGTCTTCCACATGGATATGCCCGGCATCACCAAGATCGCCACCGACGCGGCCAAGCTCATCTACGAGCTCTCCCAGAGCGTCATCGCCGAGGGCATGGACCTGCGGTATGAGTACTCCCCTGAGTCCTTCATGGGCACCGAGATGGACTACGCGGTGGAGATCTGCCAGGCCGTGCTGGAGGAGCTCCATGCCACGCCGGAGAAGCGGGTCATCCTCAATCTCCCCACCACGGTGGAAAACTGCATGCCCAACTACTTTGCCGACGAGCTGGAGTACTTCATCTCCAAGCTGCCCAGCCGGGACTGCGCCATCATCTCCCTCCATCCCCACAACGACCGGGGCTGCGGCGTGGCCACCGCCGAGATGGGCCTGCTGGCCGGGGCCGAGCGCATCGAGGCCACCCTCTTCGGCAACGGCGAGCGCACCGGCAACGTGGACATCGTCACCCTGGCCCTCAACATGCACACCCAGGGCGTGGACCCGGAGCTGGACTTCTCCCACATCAACCGCATCAAGGAGATGTACGAGCGCTGCACCAAGATGAAGGTGGGCGAGCGGCAGCCTTACGCCGGCGAGCTGGTCTTTACCGCCTTCTCCGGCTCCCACCAGGACGCCATCAACAAGGGCACCCAGTACATGCGCGACAGCGGCAGCGGCAAGTGGGAGATCCCCTATCTCCCCATCGACCCGGCCGACGTGGGCCGGGAGTACGAGCCCATCATCCGCATCAACTCCCAGTCGGGCAAGGGCGGCGCGGCCTTCGTCATGCAGCACTCCTTCGGCTTCGACCTGCCCAAGGCCATGCACCCGGAGTTCGGCCACATCGTCCAGGTGGAGACCGACCGGGTGGGCACCGAGCTCAAGCCCGAGCGCATCTATGAGCTCTTCCGGGAGAACTACATCGACGCCGTCAAGCCCTATGAGCTGGTGCGCCACTCCTTCGCCGAGTTCACCGACGAGGAGGGTCACTCCCACGTCACCTTCGCCGGCACCCTCCGCCATGCCGACACCACCTTCCAGGTCCAGGGCTCGGGCAACGGCCCCATCGACGCCTTCTTCAACGCCATCCACGGCCAGAAGATGGACCACTTCACCTTCGTGGACTACAAGGAGCACGCCATCAAGCAGGGCTCCGACTCCCAGGCCGTGGCCTATATCCACCTCCGGGACGAGAACGGAGCGGACTGGTTCGGCGTGGGCATGAGCCACAACATCAACCTGGCTCCCCTCAAGGGCATCCTCTCGGCCATCAACCGGGCGGCCCTTCACCGGGACTGATTTGTCTCTTCCGACGAAATTCGCCAGGCATCGGGCACTCGCCCGGTGCCTGGCTTGCTTTTTGTATGGGATTCAGGTATTCTGTTAATCGTAATCATTGAAATCTGAACCATGAATGAGGCGAATCACCATGAAATATCTCCTGGACAGCCATACTCATACCATCGCCAGCGGACATGCCTACTGCACCGTGCTGGAGATGGCCCGCGCCGCCGCCGACCGGGGGCTGGAGCTGCTGTGCATCACCGACCACGCCCCCGCCATGGAGGGCACCACCTGCCGGGACTACTTTGCCAATCTGGGGGTCATCGACCGGGAGCTCTTCGGCGTGCAGATCTTGATGGGCGTGGAGCTCAATCTGCTGGACACCGAGGGCACCGTGGACCTGGACGAGCCCCTCCTGCGCCGCACCGATATGGCCATCGTCAGCCTGCACACCAAGTGCATCCCCACCGGCGGCACCGCCGAGGGCTATACCAACGGCCTCTTGCAGGCCATGAAGAACCCCTATGTGAACATCATCGGTCATCCCGACGACGGCCGCTATCCCCTGGACTACCCCACCCTGGTCCGCGCCGCCGCCGACGCGGGCGTGCTGCTGGAGGTCAACAACAGCTCCCTCACCCCCGGCGGCTTCCGGGTCAACGGCCCGCTCCACTGCGCTGAGATGCTCCGGGAGTGCAAAAAGCAGGGGGTTCCCGTGGTGGTGGGGAGCGACGCCCACTTTGTCTCCTACGTGGGCAACCACCAGTACGCCGACGCCCTCTTCCAGGAGCTGAACTTCCCCGAGGAGCTGATCATGAACCGGGACAGCGCCGCTTTCCTCGCCTTCCTGAAGGCACGCCGCGCCCGCTGAGATGGAGGCCTATTATTTCCGCCAGCTGGACAAGTACGGCCAGAGCGTCTACCACGCCATCCAGGAGGGGCTCACCGACCTGAGTCCCTCCTTTCCGGTCCCCCGGATGGAGGGGAAGGAGCTCAGTGAGGTTCTCTTCCGCCTGCGGCTAGACCGCCCGGAGCTCTTCTATGTCACCGGCTTTTCCTACCGGGTACACCCCCAGGCCGCCAGTGTGGAGTTCATTCCCCAGTACCTCTTTGACAAGGGGAAGATCCGGGAGCACCAGCGGGCCCTGTCCGCCCGGGTGACCAAGCTGGCCCGTCCGGCCCAGTCCATGACCGACGGGGAGAAGGAGCGCTATGTCCACGACTTCATCTGCCAGAACGTGCGCTATGACAAGCTGAAAAAGCCCTATTCCCACGAGATCCTGGGCCCTCTGGGCCAGGGGGTGGGGGTGTGCGAGGGGATGGCCAAGTCGGTCAAGGCCCTGTGCGACGCCCTGGGGCTCTGGTGCATCGTGGTGGTCTCCCACGCCGCCCCCGAGCAGGGAATCCGCTACCGCCACGCCTGGAATATCCTGCGTCTGGGGGGAAGCTATTACCACCTGGACGCCACCTTTGACCGCACCCTGAGCGGGGAGGGGCCCATCCGCTACGACTATTTCAATCTGGATGACCGGCGCATCTTCCGGGACCACCAGCCCCTGGTCTACCCCGCGCCCGCCTGCACCGACGGGGACGCCTTCTACTACCGGGTGCAGAAGCGCTCCTTCACCCGCGTGGAGGAGGTGGTCCGGCGGGGGGAGCAGGCCCTGCGCAAGAAGCAGCCCCTCCTCTTCCACTGGCGGGGCGGGGCACTCACCCGGAGCGTGCTGGAGGAGCTCCTCCCCCCGCTGGAGGAGGCCGCCCGGGCCCGTGGCCGCTATGTCCAGGTCCGGGTCAACTGGCCCCAGGCCGTGCTCCACATCACCTTTCCCGACCAGCCCCCCGAGCAGACCTGTACCACCGAGGAGGCCAACGAGGGGGAGGCCCTTTCCGCATCCGAGCCTTCTGAGGCGTAACGCGGGGGGACCTCCCCCCTGCGTTCTATTCCAAAAAATAACACTTGCATCTGGGATTTGGCTATGCTATAATGGCGCAGAAATGAGCAGAGGAGGAATTTCTTCCCTACCCATTCTTTTTTACGCCATTAGTTAGCATCTACTAACCGCTTCGTGATGGCACGATACCCACCCGGCCTTCTGTCCGGTGGATACCGTGCTTTTTCATGCCCAGCCGTTAGCTATCGCTAACCATCAGGAGGAATGTACCATCAAAGCAAAGCACATCACCCTTTTTCTGGCCCTCGCCCTGGCGCTGCTCTCCGTCGTGTCCCTCTTCGTGGGGGTCATCGACCTGGACGCCGCCGCCCTGCTGCGGGGTGACCTGGAGCATCTCCAGCTCTTTCTCATCTCCCGCCTTCCCCGGCTCATGGCCATCCTGTGCACCGGCGTGGGGATGAGCGTGGCGGGACTCATCATGCAGAATCTCTGCCGGAACAAGTTTGTCTCCCCCACCACCGGGGCCACCATCTCTTCCGCCCAGTTCGGCATCCTGCTGGCCCTGCTCTTCCTGCCCAACTCCACCCTCTGGAGCCGGGCCCTCTTCGCCTTCTGCACCGCCACCCTGGGCACCTGGATCTTCGTGTGGTTCATCCAGCGGGTCCAGTTCAAGGACGTGGTCATGGTCCCGCTGGTTGGCATCATGTTCGGCAACATCATCGGCGGCGTCACCAGCTATCTGGCCTACCAGTATGAGCTGACCCAGGCCCTCTCCTCCTGGCTGGTGGGGCACTTCTCCCTGGTGCTCCGGGGGAGGTATGAGCTGGTCTACCTGACCCTCCCCCTGGTGGCCCTGGCCTTTCTCTTCGCCAACCACTTCAACATCGTGGGAATGGGCCGGGACATGTCCCACAACCTGGGAGTCCCCTACCGCCTGGTGCTCTTTCTGGGGCTGACCCTGTCCGCCCTCATCACGGCCAGCGTGGTGGTGGTCGTGGGGTCCATCTCCTACATCGGTCTCATCGTCCCCAACGTGGTGGCCATGTTCAAGGGGGACAAGATCCAGGGCACCCTGGTGGACACCGCCCTGTTCGGCGCCCTCTTCGTGCTGGTCTGCGACCTCATCGGACGGGTGGTCCTCTTCCCCTATGAGCTCCCCATCGAGCTGATCTCGGGTATCCTGGGCAGCCTCCTCTTTGTGCTTCTGCTCTTCTACCGCCTGCGCCACGGGCAGAAGGCCATCCGCCTGGGCGGGAATCCCGGCAGCGGATGCTGCTCTCCCCTCCCGGAAGGAGGTGAGGGCTGATGCACACTGCCGCCTACCGCGCCAATGTGCGCAAGCTGGTCCTGCTGGCCGGCCTGGCCGCTCTGGCGGCCCTGGCCTACCTGCTGGTGGAGGTCTCCCTGGAGCACACCCGTCTCTTCCAGTACGCCATGAAGCTCCGCCTCCCCAAGCTGGCGGCCATGGTGGTCACCGCCTTTGCCATCGGCGGAGCCTCCATCGTCTTTCAGTCCATCATCCAGAATACCATCGTCACCCCCTGCCTGCTGGGCATGAACGCCCTGTATACCCTCATCCACACCGCGGTGGTCTTTTTTGCCGGTTCGGGCAGCCTGCTGGCCCGGAATGCCAACCTGTCCTTTGCCGCAGACCTGCTCATCATGGGGGTGGTGGCCACTCTGATCTACAGCGTGCTCTTCCAGAAGACCAACCACAACATTCTCTATGTCCTGCTCATCGGCACCGTGCTCAGCTCCTTCTTCTCCAGCATCCAGACCACCCTCACCCGTGTGATGGACCCCAATGAGTACGACAGCCTCCTCACCACCCTGGTGGCCAGCTTCAGCAACATCAACGGGAGCATTCTGGCCTTCTCGGTGCTCCTGCTGGCCCTGCTGGTCCTGGTCCTGCGCCGGGAGCTTGCCCTGCTGGATGTGCTCACCCTGGGAAAGGACCAGGCCATCAACCTGGGGGTGGACTATGACAAGTGCGTCCGGCGGCTGCTGCTGGGCGTGACCCTCTCCATCGCCGTGGCCACCGCCCTGGTAGGCC
Source organism: Pseudoflavonifractor sp. MCC625 (assembly GCF_018784545.1). Taxonomy (NCBI): domain Bacteria; kingdom Bacillati; phylum Bacillota; class Clostridia; order Eubacteriales; family Oscillospiraceae; genus Pseudoflavonifractor; species Pseudoflavonifractor sp. MCC625. The sequence goes on from NZ_WQOJ01000023.1 coordinate 99,168, forward strand.
CCATCTCCTTCCTGGGCCTCATCATCGCCAACCTCTCCCGCCAGCTTCTCAAGACCTACCGCCATGCCCACCTGATCCTGGGTGCCGCCCTTCTGGGCACGGCCGTGCTGGTGGGAGGACAGCTCCTGGTGGAGCATGTCTACACCTACGCCATCCCCGTCAGCGTGTTCATCACCGTGGGGGGCGGCGTGTACTTCCTCTATCTTCTGCTGACCGACAGGAGGGTCTGAAACCATGTTGATCAAAGAACTGACCAAGCGATACGGGGAGAAGACCGTGGTGGATTCCATCAGCTTCTCCCTGCCCAAGGGGGCGGTCATCTCCCTCATCGGCCCCAACGGCGCGGGAAAATCCACCGTGCTCAATATGCTCTCCCGCCTCATCGCCCGGGACAGCGGCCTGGTGGAGCTGGGCGGCCGGGACATCACCAGCTGGAAAAACAAGGAGCTGGCCAAGCACCTGGCCATCCTGACCCAGAGCAACAACGCACAGATGAAGCTCACCGTGCGGGAGCTGGTCTCCTTCGGTCGCTTCCCCTACTCGGGCAGCCGCCTCACCGGGGAGGACCAGGCCATCGTGGACCGGGCCATCGCCTACATGGAGTTGGAGGAGTTCCAGGACCGCTTCATCGACGAGCTCTCAGGCGGCCAGCGCCAGCGGGCCTACATCGCCATGGTGATCGCCCAGGACACCGAGTACATCCTCCTGGACGAGCCCACCAACAACCTGGACATCTACCACGCTACCAACCTCATGAAGATCGTCCGCCGCCTGTGCGACGAGCTGGGCAAGACCGTGATCCTCGTGCTCCACGAGATCAACTATGCCGCCTTCTACTCCGACTACATCTGCGCCTTCAAGGACGGCAGGATCGCCAAGTTCGGCACCGTCGCCGAGGTCATGACCAAGGAGACCCTCTCCGACATCTACCGGGTCCAATTTGAGATCATGGAGGTGGAGGGGCGTCCCCTGTCCATCTACTACTAAATTCCCATATTGAAACACTGCAAAGGAGCGTATATCCCATGAAGATTCTTCCTACCCTCGCCCTCACCCTTCTCCTCGGCCTGGGCCTCACCGCCTGCGGCACCGCCGCCGCCCCCACCTCCACGCCCTCCGCCCAGCCCGAGGGTGAGCCCTCCACCGTGACCATCCAGACCCTGAACGGCGACAAGGAGACCGTGGAGCTGGAGGTCCCCTACGATCCCCAGCGCCTGGCCGTGCTGGACATGGCCTCCCTGGACATTCTGGACGCCCTGGGCGTGGGCGACCGGGTGGTGGGCAGCGCCGACACCACCCTGGAATACCTCCAGTCCTACATCAACAGCGACTCCGTGGCCCCTCTGGGCACCATCAAGGAGGCCGATCTGGAGGCGGTCATGGCCTGTGAGCCCGACCTCATCTTCATCGGCGGCCGTCTGGCCAGCAGCTACCAGGCTCTGAGTGAGATCGCCCCTGTGGTCTACCTGTCCACCGACACCCAGCTGGGCGTGGTGGAGAGCGTGCGCCGCAACGCCTCCACCGTCGCCTCCCTCTTCGGTCTGGAGGCACGGGCCGAGGAGCTCCTGTCCGGCTTTGAGGCGCGCATCCAGACCCTGTCCGAGTTCGCCGCCGGAAAGACCGCCATCATCGGCATGTGCACCAGCGGCAGCTTCAACGTGCTGGGAGACGACGGCCGCTGCTCCCTCATCGGCCGGGAGGTTGGCTTCACCAACGTCGGCGTAGACGAGGCCGCCGCCACCTCCACCCACGGCAATGAGGCCTCCTTTGAGTTCGTGCTCCAGCAGAATCCGGAGTATCTCTTCGTTCTGGACAAGGACGCCGCCATCGCCGCCGAGGGCGCCAAGCTGGCCCAGGACATTGTGGAGAACGAGCTGGTCATGGGCACCCAGGCCTATCAGGACGGCCACATCGTCTACCTGGCCCATCCCGCCGTGTGGTACACCGCCGAGGGCGGCATCACCGCGCTGGACTGGATGCTTCAGGACCTGGAGTCCCTCCTGCCCGCGCAGACCGCCGCGTAATTTTCCCCTTCCCCATACGCTCCGGCCCGGCCGCACAATGCGCCGGGCCGGAGTTTCATTTTCAACTGGAAAAATGACTCTTGTATATGTTATAATATAAAAATATCCATTTATACAGGAGGACCCCATGCGATATTATGTAGCGCCGCTGGAGGGATTGACGGGCACGATCTTCCGCCGCATCCACCACCGCTATTTTCCCGGCGCGGAAAAGTACTACACCCCCTTTCTCTCCCCCAGCCACGACCATGTCTTTACCAAGCGGGAGAAACGGGAGATCCTGCCGGAATATAATGAGGGCCTGCCCGTGGTGCCCCAGCTTCTGACCCGCCGGGCGGAGGACTTTCTCTGGGCCGCCAACCGCCTTTTCGAGATGGGCTATCCGGAGGTCAACCTCAACCTGGGCTGTCCCTCGGGCACCGTCACCGCCAAGGGGAAGGGTTCGGGCTTTCTGGCCTTTCCCGAGGAGCTGGACGCCTTTCTGGCAGAAATCTTTGCCGGGGCACAGGGCCCGGTCTCCATCAAGACCCGGCTGGGCATCCGGGACCCTGAGGAGTTCTGGCCCATTCTGGAGTGCTACAACCGCTATCCGGTGTACGAGCTCACCGTCCATCTCCGGGTGCAGAAGGATATGTACCGCCACCCCGTCCGGGGGGAATATCTGGCCCCCATCCTGGCACAAAGCCGCAATCCGGTCTGCTATAACGGGGATCTGATCCGTCCGGGGGACCTCCCGGCTCTGACCAACTCCTTCCCCGGGCTGGAGGCCGTGATGATCGGCCGGGGCCTGATGGCCGACCCCGCCCTCATCTCGGTGCTACAGGGCGGCAAGCCTCTGGAGCGCGCGACCCTGCGCGCCTTCCACGACGCCCTCTACGAGGCGTATGCCCAGGCCTTTGACAGCCGCCGCAACGCCATGCTGCGCATGAAGGAGCTCTGGTTCTATCTGATCCACCGCTTCGAGGGGGCCGAGCGCTATGGAAAACAGCTCCGGAAGGCCTCCGACCCCCGGGATTTTGAGGCCGCTGTGGAGCGCATCTTCACCGAGCTCCCCCTCCGGCCGGAGACCGTGCCGGGATGGTAGGCGCGGAAAAGAGCTGGTGGGTCTACATCCTTCTCTGTGCCGACGGGACACTGTACACCGGCATGACCGACGACATCCCCCGCCGCCTGCGCGCCCATAATACGGGCCGGGGCGCCAAATATACCCGGGGCCGCCGCCCCGTCCTTCTGGTCTATCGGGAGCGCTGTGCCAGCCGCTCCCAGGCCCTCCGGCGGGAGGCCGCCCTCAAGCGGCTCAGCCGGAGCCAAAAATGGGATCTCATTCAGACGAATCGGAATGAATTGGAGGGTATGCATACCATGGAAGAAAAACAGGTACGCTTTTTCCCGGCGGATGTGCGCTGCTCCGTCCCCCTGGGAAGCACGCTGATGGAGGCCTGCCGTGCGGCCGGTCTCTGGCTGGACAGCCCCTGCGGCGGAAATGGAACCTGCGGCAAGTGCCGTGTGGAGCTCCGCCGGGGCACCGAATGGGTCTCGGTCCTGGCCTGTCAGACCCCGGTCACCGAGGATCTGGAAGTCCGCCTGCCCCAGGAATCCGGAGGGCTGCACATCCTCACCGACGGAGCCGGGCGGCGCATCGCAGCCGACCCCCTGGTCCGCTGGTATCCGGTCTCCCTTGCGGACTGCCGCCGCAGCCGCAGCCTGTGGGAGGGCTTCTCCCAGGCCCTCCATACCGCCTTTGGGATCGCCCCCGCTGTCCCCTCCCCCGCGGTGCTGGGGGAGCTGGCCCGGTATCTGGCGGAGGAGACCACCCAGGTCTGGGCCCTTCTGTCCGGGGAGACCCTTTTGGCGCTGCGCGCCGATCCCCCCGCCCCCCTGCTGCTGGCCTTTGACCTGGGCACCACCACTCTGGCCGGCTACCTGCTGGACGGTGTGACCGGGGAGACGCTGGCGGTGGGCAGCGACCGCAATCCCCAGGCCTCCTTCGGCGCCGACGTGATCGCCCGCATCGACGCGGCCCGGGAGCTGGGCCCCGCTCCCCTGCGGGAGGCCCTGCTCCAGACCCTCTCCCGTATGACCGCGGAGATGGCCGCCCGGGCCGGCCGCCCGGCGGAGGAGATCGTCCTCACCGTCCTGGCCGGAAACACCTGTATGCACCACCTGGCCCTGGGCCTCTCCCCCGCCTCCCTGGGCCTGGCCCCCTACCTGCCCGTCCTGCGGGAGCCCCTTCTCCTCCCGGCCGCCGGGTGGAATCTCCCCGTCCACCCCGCCGGACAGGTGGCCATGCTCCCCAACCTGGCGGGCTTCGTGGGGGCGGACACCGTCGCCTGCCTCCTCGCCGGGGACTTTGTCCGCCGGGAGGAGCTCACCCTGCTCCTGGACATCGGCACCAACGGCGAGCTGGTACTGGGCAACCGGGAACGGCGGATCACCTGCTCCACGGCGGCCGGTCCCGCCTTTGAGGGGGCCAAGATCCGCTGCGGCATGCGGGGCGCCGAGGGGGCCATCGACCACGTCCATCTGGAGGACGGACGCCTGGTCTGTCATGTCATCGGAGAGGGCGCGGCCCGGGGCATCTGCGGCTCCGGCCTGCTGGACGCCGTGGCCGCCCTGCTGGACGGCGGGGTCCTGGACGAGTCGGGCTGCCTGCTGGAGCCCGAAGAGCTCTCCGATCCCCGGCTGGCCGCCTGCCTCACCGAGGTGGACGGGGCCTCCGCTGTTCTCCTGGCTCCGGCTCCGGAGCCGGACGGGGAGCCGGTGGTCCTCACCCAGAAGGACATCCGGGAGCTCCAGCTGGCCAAGGGGGCCATTGCCGCCGGCATCCATCTGCTGGCCCAGGCCTACGGCGCCGAGCTGGAGGACATCCAGACGGTACTCATCGCCGGGGCCTTCGGCAATTTCATGCGCCCGGAGAGCGCCTGCCGCATCGGCCTCATCCCGCCCCAGCTGCTGGGGAAGATCCGCCCCGTGGGCAACGCCGCGGGAGAGGGGGCCTGTCTGGCCGCCCTCAGCTGGGCGGAGTATGCCCGGTGCGCCTCCCTGGCCTCCGGGACGGAGTATCTGGAGCTGGCCCAGCACCCCGGCTTCTCCACCTGTTACATGGAAGAGATGGCTTTCCCGGAAGGTTAGGCTTACCTCTGGTAAATGTGCAACGTTTTTTAATATAAAATAAAAAATTTTTATTCAATATTGATATTTGCTAAAATATGCGTTATGATACTTAACGGGAGCCATCCCAATTTGATATAGTGATATGAAGAATTCGTATCATCCCGCCCTGACGGACCGGTACGAGAGAGGAAGACGGCATGTCCAGAACGAATTACAGTGCCTACATGGCCATAAAAAACAAGATCATGGAGATTTTCCGTACGGAAACCTTCGAAAAAAACAAGCTGCCTTCGGAAGCCGCACTGGCCAGCCGACTGGGGATCAGTCTTGTGACATTGCGGGAGTCGCTGATGATGCTGGCTCTGGAGGGCTATATCACCAAGCGGCACGGCTCGGGCAACTATGTCCACCCCAGTACGCTGGACTATGAGAACCGCAGCTATTACTTCACCGAATATCTGAAAAAAGAGGGCTATCAGACCGCCATCAAGCTGCTCTCTCAGGAGTGGCGTCCCGCCGACGAGGAGGCCCGCAAGATGCTCCGTCTGGAGGAGGGCGAGCGGGTGCTGGTCAACCGTCTGGTCTATCTGGCCGACGATCACCCGGCGGTCTACACCATGGGCATGATGCCGGAAAAGCTTCTCATCCGCACTGATGTGGAGGAGATGTCCTTTGCCTATATCCATGTGCTCATCCGGGATTATATGGGCCGGGATGTGGCTCACGCCCTCAACGAGTATGTGCCCATGGGCGTGCCCGACGAACTGGTGGACATTTTCAAGGTCCCCAAGGGTACCCCCATCGACAGCAGCCACCAGGTCTTCTATGACATCGGGGATGAGCCGGTGGTCTACAACACCCACTACTTCAACCCCGACTACTACCGTCTGCGCACCATGCAGAACTGGGATCTGGGCCGGTGATCCCCCCTCTTGCCAACCGCCGTCAAATGCGCTAGAATGGAGTCATTCATACTGGTATGACAGGAGGAACTTCCCATGAAAGCGTACGACACCATTCACAAGGAAGAGCTGGAGGTAGACCGCCAGGGTCTCATTGACCTGATGCTCAACAACCGTCAGGTGGACCTCTATCTCCCCGAGAAAAAGACCGATGAGGACGGCTACCTCACCTGGGACGTGGAGCACTGGAGCACGGTGGACGGCCGGCGGTTCATCCGCTGCTATTCCCTGGAAGGCCGGGTCCTGCGGGACTCCACCGCCCACAACAAGTACGATCTGGACAACTCCTTCTTCCCCGAGCAGGCCAAGGAAGTCAAGATCAGCTGATTCACCCAAAAAAGCCCCTGCGCTGACATCCATCTGTCAGCGCAGGGGCTTTTCGTTATCTCGTGTTTCCGGATTGCTGCCAGATCACAGCACGATGGCGTTGACTGCTTCGATCAGATCCACCACCGCAGAGCGGGGGATCAGGGAGACGGGCTCCCCGTCGATGACGGCCAGACAGTTCTCCCCGTCATAGCGGTAGAGCTGGATCTGCACGCTGGGATGGACCTCACTGTCCAGGTAGACCGTCAGGGCGATCTCCTCCTTCTGGGTGGGCTCCTCCTGGGTGAAGCTGTCGGCAGTCAGTCCCTCCAGAGCCGATTGCAGGTCCGCCACGTCCACTTCCTCCTCGCCGAAGCGGAAGGTCTTGTCCTCTCCGCTTCCCTCGGAAGTCAGGTTGTAGACCGTGCCCTCCAGGGTGATGTCCAGGCCGGTCACCTGGGTAAAGTCCGCCGTCAGCGCCTCTTTGTGCCGCAGGTCATCATATCCGGCCGCGATCAGCTTCTCATAGCTCTCGCCGGTGATCTGATAGACGATCTCAGAGTCTCCCACCCGGGCATAGGCGGTGATCTCCTCTTCCTCGTCCTCCTCCGACGCGGTGTCGTTCTCGGCCGCAGCCCGCTCCTCGGGAGAGCGGCTGATGTGGAGGGTAAAGGTCTGGCTCTCGCCCTCCTCATCCTCCTCCGGCGTGTACGTGACGGTGACCGTCAGCTCCGGTGCATCCAGTCCGTACTGGGACAGATCCTCCGTCCCGGCCTGATAAGTCATATAGTTATCCAGGGTCAGATTCTCGATCCCGCTGAGATAGCTCTCCACCAGGTTGGTGTCCAGGGGCTTGAGGTCCTCCCCCTCCTGCCGGAAGTAGACGTCCTCGCTGCAATAGGTGTAGGGGCTCTCCTCCGAGTACTCCTGATAGACCACCTGGTAGGAGTCCGCGCCCTCAAACTGAATGCCCGTGACCTGGCCGAACGAGGGGGTCTCATCGTTGGCGATCATGTCGCGGATGGTAATTTCGTAGTCTTCCATGGGATCGTCCTCTACCAGATAGACGTTGCCGTCCCCGGTGGAGAGATAGCGCTGGGAATCCATGGTGCTGTAATTGCCCAGCTTGATCTCATAGTCCTCCTCCCCGGCGGAGAGGTGGATGGTGCAGACCGGATTGTCCAGCCCATACTGGCTGTAATCGGTGACTTCCTCGATGATGAAGGCCGCCTCCAGCGCCTGGAAGGGCTCCAGCAGCTCCTGGATCTTCTCCTCACTCACCGGGAAGGCCGCGTCCTCATCGTACTGCCAGGTCTCATCCTTGTGGAAGGCCAGGCTCTCCGATTCGTATTCCCAGGAGAGGGCATCCACCGTCTCGGGGTCGATCTCCAGGACGATCTCGCCGCTGTTGCGGATCTCCTCCTGCCGCTCCTCGTGCTTCACCACGGCAAAGGCGGCGATGCAGACCACCACCAGAACGCCCAGCAGCACATAGAGCCGTTTAGCCCGCTTCATGTTGCTCCCTCCTTCTCTTCACAATGACGCAGACGCCAATGCCCAGGTAGCCCAGGGGGAATACGCCGATCATCAGGGTCTTGAGCAGCGACGCGGTGGAGTCGCTGATGGACAGATAGTTATAGTTCAGAGATTTGCTGCGGATGGCCATGGCCTCGCTCTCTCCGATCAGGGAGGACAGGGCGTTCATGGCCATATCCGAGTTGGACCCGGAGGAGAGGGCGTTGTACATATCGTCCAGGAAGGCCGCCGAGGAGAACCAGACGATCTGTCCCTCATTGGAGCAGTCGATGGAGAGGCCCACGGCAAAGGGACCGTCCACGTCGCCCTCCTCCTTCTCATAGCTGGTGAGCTGATAGCCCGCGCTCTTGCTGAAGGCCTCCTCCGAGGTGGAGAGCAGCACCGTGACCGCGCTGCCCGCCGTCTCATCCACCGTCATGCCCTGCGAGATGGGCATGTTGGGATAGTAGTGCTCCTCCATGAGGGGGTCGGTGATGGCATGGCTGGACATCTCGGGGAGAAGGACGTAGGGATAGCCGGTATAGTGCTCCCGGTCTCCCTCCACCACGATGCCCTCGGTGGTGCTCACTCCGTAGGCGGAGAGCAGGCTGTACAGATTGCTCAGGGAACCCTCTTCGGTGGGGCCGGCCATGACCAGCAGCTTTCCGCCCGCTTCCGCGTAGCTGGAGAGCATCTCCACCTCCTGCTCGGAGAGGTCGGAGGAGGGCTCATAGATCAGGACACAGTCGGCCTCTTCCGGGATGGCGTCCACGGTAAGGAGGGAGAGGGTATTGATCTCGATGTTCTCCTTCTCGATCTGCTCCTGGAAATTGTCGGGCAGAGCCTGCTCGCCATGTCCCTCCACCACATACAGCTGGGGGAGATCCTCGGTGACCACATAGTCGATGGCGGAGGTGATGGCACCCTCACCGTCAAAGGAGGTGTTGTAGGAGTAGGAGTAGATATCGGGCTCCTGGACGTAGATGTCGTCGTACCCGATGAAGCGGCTGCGCTCCCCGCACTCCACCACGAGGCTGTTGTTCTGCACCGTCTCGCTGGTGTACTGCTCGGCAAAGGTGGGATAGACGTCGGGATTCTTCTTGACCACCGTGATGTGGTCGGAGAGGCTGTCATATTTGTTCAGGAGGGTCTCGATCACATCGTCCTCCTCGCCGGACTGGACGATCCAGTAGATGGTCACGTCCTCCTCCAGCGCATTGACCACCACCTTGGTGTTGCTGGTGATGGAGTAGAGCTTGCTGGCGCTGATGTCATATTTCATCAGATTGGCCGGCAGGGCCGAGACCAGGATATTCAGTGCGATCAGGATGGCCAGCACCACCGCGGTGGCGATGAGCGAATAGGAGCCTCCCTGGAAGGCGATGCGGTTTCTCTCCGCCCGTCCCCCGTCAGAAAGGAGTTTCCAGCGTTTCATCAATGATACCTCCTTTTCTCCAGGGACTGGACCGACAGGAACAGGAAAAAGACGATGACCGACAGGTAATAGACGATGGCGGTCAGGTCAAAGACGCCGCTGACAAAGGTATTGAACCGCTCAAAGAGGGACAGCTGCCGCATGATGTTTGGCAGGAGTCCTTCAAAGGCCTCCGGATCCACAAAGCCCGTGATGCAGATGGCGGCCAGCAGCACAAAGGCGACGGCGTAGGCCAGATACTCGTTCCGGGTCAGATACCGGATCAACGCACCCAGGGCCAGCACCAGGACGCCCAGGGCGATCACCGTGCCGGCGGCCGTGGAGGAGACATACTCCGAGAGGCTCACGCTGTAATAGTTGAACAGGATCACGGCGATCCCGATTCCGGCCGCCAGGCCCTGGTTATCGGTCAGGGAGGAGATGAATACCCCCAGCGCCACCAGGGCCGCGCCCATGATGAAGATGGCCACCAGGGACCCATAGGAGGTGGGCAGGTACACATCGCCAAACTGGGCAAAGATGAGCGGATAGATGGAAATGACGGCCAGGGGGATCAGATAGACCGCCAGCAGGGCCAGATACTTCCCCAAAATCACCTGGGTGGTGGTGATGGGGAGGGAGTAGAGGAGCTGATCGGTCTTCTGCTTGCGCTCCTCGGCAATGACCCGCATGGTCAGGATGGGCACGATGACCACAAACACGATGCTGCCGAAGCTGAGCACATATTCGAAATTGCTCACCGCCGCCTGCAAATTGTACAGCATGGCGCCGAAGCCCACGATGGCCAGCAGAAACGCGCCGAACACATAGGCGGTGAAGGAGTGGAAATAGCTTCTCAATTCATGCTTTAAAACGGCTGTCATGCGCCTTCTCCCTCCTGTTCCTCCGTGGTCTCTCCGGCCGGTGTCTGGTCGGCCGGGTCTCCGTTTTCAGTCAGCTCCAGGAAGATGTCCTCCAGGCTGGCCCGTTTCAGCGTCAGCTCCAGCAGGGCCTGACCCTGCCCGGCAAAGGCGAAGAAGAGGGCACGGGAGACCTCATAGATGTCCTCTGCCGCGGTCTTCATCCGCACCGAGAGCAGTCCGCCCTCCTTCTCCTCCCAGGTGACCTCCCCGATCTGGTCCAGTCCCGCGAGGATCTCCTGTACCTGGTCGGCGCCGGCGTCGGTGGTGAAGAGGATCTCGTTGCCGGAGAGGAGGCTCCGCTCCAGCTTGTCCGGATCGTCAAAGGCCACCAGCTTCCCGTGGGCGATGATGAGGATCTTGTCGCAGATGGCTTGGACCTCCGAGAGGATGTGGGAGCTGAGAATGACCGTGTGGTCCTGTCCCAGCTGCTTGATGAGATCCCGGATCTCGATGATCTGGATGGGGTCCAGACCCACTGTGGGCTCATCCAGGATGATGACTTTCGGGTTGCCCAGCAGGGCCTGGGCGATCCCGACCCGCTGCTTGTAGCCCTTGGACAGGGCGGAGATGCGCCGGTTCTTGACCTCAGCGATCCGGACCTGCTCGATCACCGCCTGGATCTGGCGCTCCAGCTCGGCGCCCCGGAGCCCCTTAGCCTCTCCCACGAAGCGCAGGTACTCCGCCGGCGTCTCGTTCATGTAGAGGGGGGGCTGTTCGGGCAGATAGCCGATCAGCTTCTTGGCCTGATCGGCGTCCTCGAACAGATCGAATCCGCCCACTTCCACACGGCCGGAAGTGGCCGACAGACAGCCTGTCATCATATTCATCGTGGTACTCTTTCCCGCGCCGTTGGGCCCCAGGAATCCATACACATGGCCCTCGTCGATCTCAAAAGACAGATCGTCCACCGCCAGGAAATCGCCGTAGTACTTTGTCAAGTGCTCGACCTTGATCATGGAGGAACCTCCTCGCTTGTTATTCTCGGCCTGCGGACGGCCCCCGTCCGCGGGCCTGTCTAGTATACTCCGCCGTCCTAAAGTGAACCTAAAGAAACCGGGATGGCCCCAAAAAATACGCCCCCTTCCCGGATCAGACCCGGAAAGGGGGGTAAAACAAAAAAGCGGATCAGCAAAAGGCTGGTCCGCTCCGTCTAGCAATAAAGTGCATTTCTGCGATACTAGGTACAAAAGCCTCGCAGAGTTCTGCCGTCCGCAGACGGCAGAAAAAAGTCCAATCGTGTTTTCCGGCGGCGTGTACGTCGGAAAACACACTTCTCAGGACGCAAGTGTGGGCGCTTTGCGCGTGCGACGCAGGGGGCTGCATCCCCTCTCAAAAATGCAAGCATTTTTGAGAAGCGTGTCGAACTTATTCGACACGCGAAAAAGAGCGGACCAGCAAAAGGCTGGTCCGCTCTCAAATCGTTCCGATTAGTCGGTCACGAAGGGCAGCAGGGCGATCTGACGGGCGCGCTTGATGGCCTCGGTCAGCTGGCGCTGATGCATCGCGCAGGTGCCGGTGGTACGGCGGGGCAGGATCTTGGAACGCTCAGACAGGAAACGGCGCAGCTTGGCCGCGTCCTTGTAGTCGATGTGCTCCACCTTGTCCACACAGAAGGTGCAGACCTTGCGGCGCTTGCGGCCGCGGGGACGCTCTCTATCCATAGCCATGGTACAGTACTCCTTTCAACGATGCTTCCGCAAGAGCCGGAGCGCTTTCGCGGAGCGGAATGGCGCTTAACGCCAAGCCGGAAGAACCGGCTGAACTGCAAAACAGTCGCTCCTCAGAAGGGGAGCTCGCCGTCGTCGTCGGACAGGTCGGCGAACTGGTCGCCGCCGCTGAGCGGCGCGGCATAAGCGGGCGCGGACGGCGCCGGGGCGCTGTATCCGCCATAAGCCGGCGGCGGGGGCGCATAGCCGCCGCCCTCGGCATCCCGCTTGGAGTCGCCAAAGTAGACATTGTCGGCCACGACCTCGGCGCTGCGGCGCTTGTTCCCGTCTTTGTCGGTCCAGTCGCGCAGCTGGAGGCGGCCCTCCACCACGGCCAGGCGGCCCTTGGTGAAGAAGCGGGAGACGAACTCAGCCGTCTGCCGCCAGGCCACGATATCGATGAAATCGGTGGCCTTTTCGCCGGTGGTCTTGTCTTTGAAATCCCGGTCCACCGCCAGAGAGAAGGAGGCCACAGGGGTCCCCGTCTGGGTGTGGCGGAGCTCAGGATCCCGGGTCAGGCGACCCATGAGGATAATGCGATTCAGCATGGAAGCGCCTCCTTACTCATCCTTGCAGATGATCATGGAGCGCATCACGCCGTCAGTAATGCGGAAGATTCGGTCCAGCTCCTGGGGGAAGGCGGGAGCGGAGCTAAAGGTCATCAGGACATAGTAGCCCTCGTTCAGGTCGTTGATGGGATAGGCCAGATGGCGCTTGCCCCACTCGTCAACCTCGGCCAGAGTGCCGTTGTTCTCGACCAGAGTCTTGAACTTCGCCACCAGAGCGGCGGTAGCCTCCTCGCCCAGGTTGGGATCGAGGATGTAGACGGCCTCGTAGTTCGCATTCAGCTTTGCCATTTTCGTTGCACCTCCTTATGGACATATGGCCCCCGTATCATGCGGGGGCAAGGATGTGCTTGTTTTCTAAACAAGCCTTTTTATTATATCGGATTTTCCGGGAAAGTCAAGCCCCTTTCCCCATTTTCTGCAAAGATTTCTTTCCGCCTTTATTGCGGTTCCAGGTACTCGGACGGGACCTCTCCGATCACATGGTCATCATTGAATACCAGGATATCGCCGGATTGATACGCCTCTCCATAGACGGTCTCCCCTTTTTCCAGCTTCTGGGGGAACAGCATCCGGATCAGATCGTCCCCGCCTTTGACCGTCAGCATACTTCCGCGATAGCTTTCATTTACATACCGTTTTACGGCCACCGTTTCTTTGACGGTGTACACCTGCTCATAGGACGTGCTGTTTTGCTCATAGTACGCATGCTCCGCATATCCGTGCACGGCAAATACCGGAACGATCAAAATCAGGCAGGAGAGCAGGCTGAAGAGCACACTGCTTCCCGTTTTTGGTGTCTGATACGACTTGCGGAAGAACACCGCGAACAGCAGGGACAGCACAACTGCAGCCAGGATCGACCACAGAAAAACGGCGTTTTTATGGATCGTCAGGGTACCCAGGGTTTCCAAGCTGACACTCTCGAGCCATCGCTGCGACAGGCAGAGGCTCTGCTTGAACACGCTGGTGGCGAACGCCCCAAACACCAGGAAGAGCGCACCGGGGAGCAGAAGATAGGCTCTCTTGGTGGAGACGGCTTTCGAGATGGATACAAAGAAGGTATAGATCCCCCCGATGACCGTCAGAAACGTGGTGATCGTAAAGAGGAGCACATACATCTCCGTGACGATATGATAGATTCCGCCGATGGCAATGAGAATGGCCGCCAAGATGACATATACAGGGATGATATAGACAAAAATCATACTCTCTCCCCCTTTTTGTACCTTACATGCATTTTAGCACATCAAAGCGTGAATGACAAGCAGAGAACCCCTCCCGCAGTTTGCTGCTACTATATCGGATATCTGGAGGAAGGCCGCACCTCTTTCCCATTTTTTTGCAAAATTTTTCTCTCGCCCGTCCTCCCCCCTTTTGCAGGCGGCCCTTTCATGTTATAGTAGTACAGAATCTGTGCTTTTGAGAGGAGGACGGATATGTCCGGCGATCTGACCCGCGGCCCTATCACCGCCACCATGCTGCTCTTTGCGCTGCCCATGATGCTGGGAAATCTGCTCCAGCAGTGCTATAACGTGGCCGACACCCTCATCGTGGGCCGCTTTCTCGGCGCCTCCGCCCTGGCGGCGGTGGGGTCGTCCTACACTCTGATGACCTTCCTCACCTCCATCCTGCTGGGGCTTTGCATGGGGAGCGGGGCCGTCTTTTCCATCTGCCATGGCGCCGGGGACAAAGACCGGCTCCAGCGCAGTCTGGCCGCCTCCTTCCTGCTCATCGGCGGGGTGACTTTGGTCCTCAACCTGGCGGTCTTTCTCCTGCTGGACCCCATTCTCACCCTCCTTCAGGTACCACCGGATACCCGCCCCCTGATGCGGGAGTACCTGTGGGTGATCTTCTGGGGCATCGCGGCCACCTTCCTCTACAATTATTTTGCCTCTCTTCTGCGGGCAGTGGGCAACTCCCTGGTGCCCCTGCTCTTTCTGGCAGTGTGTGCCCTGCTCAACATCGCCCTGGACCTGGTCTTTGTCCTGGTGTTCCACTGGGGAGTGGCGGGAGCGGCCGGGGCCACGGTGCTGTCCCAGTATGTCTCGGGCCTGGGCATCGGCCTTTACACCTGGGTGCGCTGTCCCCAGTTCCGCCCCGATCGGAGCAGCTTCCGTATCCGGATGGAGCAGCTGCGGGAGATCGCCCAGTTCTCCTTCCTCACCTCCCTCCAGCAGTCGGTGATGAACTTCGGCATTCTCATGGTCCAGGGGCTCATCAACAGCTTCGGCACCACCGTCATGGCCGCCTTTGCCGCGGCGGTCAAGATCGACTCCTTCGCCTATATGCCGGTGCAGGACTTCGGCAACGCCTTTTCCACCTTTGTGGCCCAGAATTACGGTGCCCGGAAGGCCGGGCGCATCCGCTCCGGCATCCGCAGCGCCGTGGCGGCCGCCCTGCTCTTCTGTGTGGTGATTTCGGCGGCGGTCTGTCTCTTCGCCCGTCCCCTGATGCTCCTCTTCGTCCAGCCCGAGGAAGTGGAAATCCTCGCCATCGGCGTGCAGTACCTCCGGGTGGAGGGGGCCTTCTACTGCGGCATCGGGTGTCTCTTCCTCCTCTACGGCCTGTACCGGGCGGTGGGCCGTCCCGGGATGTCCCTGGTCCTCACCGTGATCTCCCTGGGGACCCGGGTGCTGCTGGCCTACACCCTCTCCGCCATCCCCGCCGTGGGCGTGCTGGGCATCTGGTGGTCGGTGCCCATCGGCTGGCTCCTGGCCGATCTGGCCGGCTTCCTCTACTACCGCCGCCGGCGGGCCGTCCTCTTCGCCGGGCTGGAGGAATCGGCGGTCTGATCCTGCTCCTTTGTGCCTTTTGTTGCGCTTTCTCTCCACATTCGGTATACTGTATGTGCAATCATCCAGCAAGATCGTAAATCGGAGGTGCGCACCATGAAGAGAAACATCGCGTTGCTGCTGCTTGGTATCCTCCCCCTGCCGCTGGGGTATGCCCTGAATTTCGTCATACTCTCTCTGCCCAGTTCCAGCATTTTGCTATATGCCGTATCGATCGGTTTTCTGCTCCTCTGGGTCCTGCTGGCCCGCCGCGTCTCCGCCCGGGAGGGGCAGCCCATCGTCCAGGCCCTTCTCCTCAGTGCCTTTGGTCTTTTGATGCTCCTCCTGGTGTTCTATCAGGAATTGGTGATGGGGCGATACTGGCTCAACCTGTTGGGCGCTGCCCCGCAGCTCTACTTTCTCCCCCTTCTGTCCCTGGGCTTTACCCTCTCCAATGTTTTGATCCAGCCCTTCCTGCCCACTTTGGAGATGTGGCTTGTCTACCTTCTGGCCTGGCTCCTTCTCTTTGCCGCCGGGTGCGCGGGCTGCTTTTGGAAGGCCAGAGGCAAATGATCAAAATAAAAAACATCCTCCCCACGGCCGTTCCGACCACAGGGAGGATGTTTTCTTTTATTTGGAAGTGACTCTTACAGCACCCGGGCCTTCTCCTTGATGAAGTGGCGCAGCCAGTCCCCGGTGGCGGGGTGGTCCAGGGCGAAGTCCAGGGTGGCCTCCAGGAAGCCCTGGAGGTTGCCGGTGTCGTAGCGGCGGCCCTCAAAGTCCACCGCTACCATCCGGTCCCGGCGGCACAGCTCCTTCAGTCCGTCGGTGAGCTGGATCTCTCCGCCGTAGCCCGGCTGGAGGTTCTCCAGGATGTCAAAGATATCCGACTTGAGCACATAGCGGCCCAGGATGGCATAGTTGGAGAACATCTGCTCAGGCCGGGGCTTCTCATTCATATCGGACACCGAGAAGATCCGCTCCTCCAGAGGGGAGATCTTGACAGAGGAGTACTTGGAGATGGCCTGGGTGGAGACCTTCTGCACGCCCACCACCGACGCGTCGTACTTCTCGGCCGCCTCGATGAGCTGCCGGGTGACCGGCTTGCGGGCCCGCATGATGTCGTCGCCCAGGAGCACGGCGAAGGGCTCGTCTCCCACGAAGCGCTTGGCCCGCCAGATGGCGTGGCCCAGGCCCTTGGTCTCCTTCTGGCGCACATAGAAGATGTTGGCCAGATCGGCGGCCCGGCGCACCTCAGTGAGCTCCTTCTCCTTGCCCGCCTGATTGAGCCGGGTCTCCAGCTCGGGATAGTAGTCAAAATAGTCGTCCATGGCCGACTTGGCCCGGTTGGTGACGATCAGGATATCCTCGATGCCGGCCTCCACGGCCTCCTCGATGATATACTGGATGACCGGCTTGTCCACCATGGGAAGCATTTCCTTCGGTACCGTCTTGGTGGCCGGAAGCATCCGGGTGCCCAGCCCCGCGGCGGGGATGACAGCTTTACGCACTTTCACAGTGAAAGACCTCCTCAGTAATCAAATTCAAAGGATTGTCCCCAGTGTACCACAGTTTGGGGAAAAAGGCCAGAAAAACCGCCGCTCCCGTTACCGGGAGCGGCGGGGCATTCAAGGAAACTCAGTTTTTCTCGGTACGCAGGCGTCCGGCCGGGATCTGGGCACGGAGGACACCCACACGGGGCAGAACGGTCAGCAGGATGGATCCCAGTACATAGCAGGCCAGCAGCTCACCCAGGGCAACCGTCACGCCATTGAAGGCGAACATCCCCCAGAAACCAGGGCCAAAGCCCACCTCATACCAGGTGATCATGGCGCCCACGATCACGCCGTTGCACAGCACCGGCGGCAGCGGAGCCAGCCAGCGGTTGGGCATCCGGGCCGTCCAGAGGGCGGCCAGCAGCGTGGCCAGGGAACCCAGCACGATATCCAGCGGGCCCACGGTGCTCATCAGGTTGGTCACCAGGCAGCCCACAAAGAGCCCCGGCGCCGTGGCCGGAAAGAGGAAGGGGAGCACGCACAGTGCCTCGGCAAACCGGCACTGGATGGGCCCATAGGTCAGGCCGAAGAAGTTGCCGAAGTAGCTGAGTACGGCGTAGAGGGCGGCCACCATGGCGGCCATGGTCAGCTCCCGGGTGCGGGTACGGGTGTTCTGGGGTTGATTGACTTTCATATTGAATTTTCCTCCCATTTTTTGTTTAGAGAACGGATCGGGGACCTGCCCCGCCGAACGAACACGGCTGCGCCGTGCTTGGACTGGGTTGGAAACCAGTCGGGAGGTATTCTAGCATGTTTCCCGCGCCTTGTAAAGGGGGAGCGCTTACCCCTGCTCCTGGCTGGCCAGGAACTGCCGGAGCTTCTCGGCCGCCTCGCCGCCCAGGGCAAAGCTGTGCTCCTCCTTGGGGCGCATGGCCTGCATGACCACGCCGGCCTGCTGGGCCAGGCGGCCCTCCTTCACCAGGATCAGGAGGGAGGCCGAGTTTTCCGCGTCCTGCACTGCCCGGTGGGCCTCCCCCGCAAAGCGGTACTCCGCCGCGCCAAGGGCATTCTGCAGGGAGAGCGGATTGGAGCGGGAGAGCCCGATGAGCCGAGTATACACCGCCTGGAAGTCGATCCACCGCTGGTTGAGCTGCCAGGGGAGCTCGGC
Source organism: Pseudoflavonifractor sp. MCC625 (assembly GCF_018784545.1). NCBI lineage: Bacteria > Bacillati > Bacillota > Clostridia > Eubacteriales > Oscillospiraceae > Pseudoflavonifractor > Pseudoflavonifractor sp. MCC625. The sequence continues at coordinate 117,136 of NZ_WQOJ01000023.1, forward strand.
CTCCTTGAGCCAGCTCTCATCGTAGAGCTGGTACTGGTCGCTGCGGCTCCAGGAGTAGATGCGCCCTCTCCCCTCTCCGATCCAGGCGGCAAAATCCTCCATGGCCGGGGCAAAGGGCTTGGCCCCCGCCACGTCGGCGTCGGTGATGCCGGTGAGCTGGGTGATCCGCTTGTGGATGGGGCCGTACTCCGGCTTCACATAGCAGGAATAGCGGTCCACCAGGCGGTATTCCCGGTCCAGCTTGACCGCTCCGATCTCCACGATCTCACTCCGGGCGATCTCCCGGGCCTCCCGGTATTCCCGGGGAATGGGATTCATCTCAAAATCCAGAAAAATATGCGTATCGTACATGTGCGCCCCTTCTTTCTCCTCCCGCTCCGGGACCTGGGTCGGGCGGTTGTTCTCAGATGTGCAAAGACCATTATAGCATCCCCGTCCGCTCTAGCAAGTATCGCTCAGATACTTTGTCCCTCTGGGGCCTTTTTTGCCGAAAATACACAATCCTCCCCTTGACAAGCGGCCCAGCCTTCGCTATTATATCAGCAGAACCGGTTTTTTCCGGCTCCGGTCTGAGTTTGAACTCAGGACCGGCTCTTTTTTCTTTCGTATTGTGGAACTTGATTCCGCAATATGAAATGCAAAGAGGGCAATCGCTGTGATTGATTGTTCTGCCCCCGGTGCGGCTTTCCCACCGCACCCCGACAGAATGCAGGGAGGAATAAATCATGTTTACCAACAAACTCAAACACGACCTCTACGCCGGTAAGACCTGTTTCGGCACCTTCATGTGCCTGAACTCCACCGACGTGGTGGAAATCGGCGGCCTGGCCGGCTTCGACTTTGTCATTCTGGACTGCGAGCACGGCTATCTGTCCCCCGAGGCCACCATGCATCTGGTGCGCGCCGCTCAGGCGGGCGGCACCACCCCCATCACCCGGGTCACCTTCAACGGTGAGACCGAGATCCTCCGCGCCCTGGACGTGGGTACCCACGGCGTGCAGGTCCCCCAGATCAACACCCGGGAGGACGCCGAGCTGGCTGTCCGCCGCGCCAAGTACTACCCCATGGGTATCCGCGGCTCGGCTATGACCCGCTCCTGCGACTACGGCAAGACCCCCTTTACGGACTACATCGAGCACGAGAACGCTGAGACGCTGGTCTCCGTCCACATTGAGAACATCATCGGCCTGCAGAACATTGAGGAGATCGCCGCCGTGGATGGCGTGGACGTCCTCTTCCTCGGGCCCTACGACATGTCTCAGTCCATGGGCATCCCCGGCCAGACCGATCACCCCCGCATCCAGGAGGCCGCCGACATCGTGCTGGCCGCCTGTAAGAAGTACGGCAAGATCCCCGGTGTGTACGCCGAGTACCCCGAGATCGCCAAGATGCGTGCGGAGCAGGGCTTCCAGTACATCCCCATCGGCATGGCCACCACCCTCATCACCCGCGCCTTCACCGACCTTCTGCACAAGGTGAAGGGTGAATAAGTTTTTCCTTTCCCATTTTCCCAAAACTCTTTGACTCAAGCAAAAGCGCCGCGTCCGAAACGGGATGCGGCGCTTTTGCTTGTCCCGGGCCCCGGGACGGGGGTTGCGGCACGTCCCCCGGGGCGGTATAATAGGAAGGCAGGCCGCGCCCCGCCGGGGAATGGCCCCCACCCTGCTGCGGCAGAGGAAAAAGGAGTGTTTTACGATGCAGAAACCCGTTCTCGTGGTCATGGCCGCCGGCATGGGCAGCCGGTATGGCGGACTCAAGCAGGTGGACCCTGTGGGCAGTCACGGCCAGCTCATCATCGACTATTCCATCTACGACGCCCACCGGGCCGGATTTGATACCGTCGTCTTTGTCATCAAGCGGGAGCTGGAGGAGACCTTCCGCTCCTCCATCGGCGACCGGCTCTCCCAGGTCATGGAGGTCCGCTATGCCTACCAGGAGCTCACCGATCTGCCCGAGGGCTACGCCGTGCCCGAGGGGCGTGTCAAGCCCTGGGGTACCTGCCACGCGGTGCTGGCCGCCCGGCATGTGGTGGACGGCCCCTTCGCCGTCATCAACTCGGACGACTACTACGGCCCCGAGGCCTTCCGGACCATTTACGACTATCTCCTCTCCCATCCCGATGGGGACTACTATGAGTACGCCATGGTGGGCTACCTGCTGGGCAACACGGTCACCGAGCACGGGCACGTGGCCCGGGGCGTGTGTGTGGAGGATGAAAACCACTACCTCCGCCAGGTCACCGAGCACACCCACATTGAAAAGGACGGGGACCACGCCCGCTTCACCGAGGACGGCGGCGCCACCTGGTCCGCCCTGCCCGGGGACACCATCGTGTCCATGAACCTGTGGGGCTTCACCCCCAGCTTCCTGCGGGAGGCCCAGTCCCGCTTCCCCGCCTTCCTGGACCGGGCCCTGGCCGAGCAGCCGGAAAAGGGGGAGTACTTCCTCCCCAGCGTGGTCAGCCAGCTCATCGACGAGGGCAAAGCCCGGGTGCAGGTCCTGCGCAGCCACGACCGCTGGTACGGCGTCACCTACAAGGAGGATAAGCCCACCGTGGTCCAGGCCATTGCCGACATGACCCAGCGGGGCCTCTATCCCGAACAGCTCTGGAAATAATGTTGCCCCTTGGCCGGATCTCCGCTCCCCGGAGGTCCGGTCTTTTTTTCTGCGCTTTCAGCAGAACTTTCCCCTTGACATCCGGCCCAGGCGGCATTATTATATAAGCACAAGATTACTTACTTTACTTTTGTTTAGGAGTGAGCGCCATGACCCAGCGGGAACGGCAGCTGCTCCGATGGATCGAGGAGAATCCCCTCATCTCCCAGCAGGAGCTGGCAGACAAGGCGGGCATCACCCGGTCCTCGGTGGCCGTGCATATCTCCAATCTGATGAAAAAAGGATACATCGTGGGCAAGGGCTACATCGTCCACACCGCCCCCTACGCCGTGGTCATCGGCGGGGTGAATATGGACATCGGCGGCCGCCCCGCCCACAAGCTGGTGGCCCAGGACTCCAATCCCGGTCAGGTGCGCATCAGCCTGGGCGGCGTGGGGCGCAACATCGCCCACAACATGAGCCTTCTGGGGGTGGACGTCCGGCTCCTCACCGCCTTTGGGGACGACCTGTACGCCCAGAAGATCGCCGCCTCCTGCGGAGAGCTGGGCATCGACATCTCCCAGTCCCTCCAGGTGAAGGGGGCCGCCACCTCCACCTATCTCTTCATTGCCGACGAGCGGGGGGACATGGCCCTGGCCGTGTCCGATATGGAGATCTACTCCCACGTGACTCCCGCCTATCTCCAGTCCCGGCAGGCCCTGCTGGACAATGCCCAGCTCATCGTCTTCGACACCAACCTGCCCGCTGAGACCATCGCCTGGCTGGCCCATCACGCCAAGGTCCCCCTCTTCTCCGACCCGGTGTCCACCGCCAAGGCCGAGAAGCTCCGCCCCGTGCTGGGCAAGCTCCACACCCTCAAGCCCAACCGCATCGAGGCCGAGCTCCTCTCCGGGGTGTCCATCACCGATGAGGCGAGCCTCAACCGGGCCGCCGACGTGCTGCTGGATACCGGACTGCGCCGGGTGCTCATCTCCCTGGGCGGGGACGGCATCTTCGCCGCCGACCACCACGAGCGCGTCCACGTCCCCTGCTTCCCGGGGGAGATGGTCAACACCACCGGCTGCGGGGACGCCGCCATGGCCGCCGTGGCCTGGGCCTATCTGGAGGGCACCGACCTGCTGGGCACCACCCGGGCTGCCCTGGCCGCCGGTTCCATCGCCATGGAGAGCGCCGAGACCATCAACCCCGCCCTGAACGCCGAGACCCTGAACGCCAGAATGAACGCCTGACCCGCGGGCGCACACGGTGCGCCCCTGCTGCAAATCAGAAATGCCACTACGATCTATGGAGGTATCTCAAATGAATCTGAACAAGTATCTGGACGTCGCCCCTGAAGTTGCCGCCGCGGTTGCCGCCGGAAAGCCCGTTGTGGCCCTGGAGTCCACCATCATCTCCCACGGTATGCCCTATCCCCAGAATGTGGAGACCGCCCTCAAGGTGGAGGAGATCATCCGGGAGAACGGCGCCGTGCCCGCCACCATCGCCATCATCGGCGGCCGCCTGAAGGCCGGCCTTACCCATGAAGAGATCGAGTACCTGGGCAAGGAGGGCACCAAGGTCAACAAGGCCAGCCGCCGTGACCTGGCCGTGCTGGTCTCCAAGGGAGCCGACGGCGCCACCACCGTCACCACCACCATGATCATCGCCCACATGGCGGGCATCCAGATCTTCGCCACCGGCGGCATCGGCGGCGTGCACCGGGGCGCTGAGACCACCATGGACATCTCTGCCGACCTGGAGGAGCTGGCCAACACCCCCGTGATGGTGGTCTGCGCCGGCGCCAAGTCCATCCTGGACCTGGGCCTCACCCTGGAGTACCTGGAGACCCACGGCGTGCCCGTCATCGGCTACGGCACCAAGGAGCTGCCCGCCTTCTACACCCGCAAGAGCGGCTTCGGCGTGGACTACCAGCTGGACACCCCCGAGGAGCTGGCCTCCGCTTTCCGCACCAGCCTGGACCTGGGCTTCCGCAGCGGCATGCTGGTGACCAACCCCATCCCCGAGGAGTACTCCATGGATCCCGCCGTCATCAACAAGGCCATTGAGGACGCCGTGGCCGAGGCCAAGGCCCAGGGTATCCACGGCAAGGCCACCACTCCCTTCCTGCTGGCCAAGATCAAGGAGATCACCGGCGGCAGCAGCCTGGACTCCAACATCCAGCTGGTCTTCAACAACGCCCGTCTGGCCGCCCGGACCGCCTGCGCCCTCTCCGCTCTGAACTGACGGTTCTGCACAAAAATCCACTTGCTTTTTCCCCTTCTTCTGGTATACTATTTAGTAGTATAGTACCACTAAATAGAGAGACGGGCATATCCGTCCGCAGAAAGGGGCAGCGCACATGGAACTCAAGCACATCAACAAGCTGGAAAAGCCCATCGCCGTTGAGGAGATCCGCGTTATGGTCTCCCCCGATTGGGTCGACCGCTGGGTCGAGCTGGACGACGAGGTCTGGACCAGCCGCCTGAAGGTCTCCGAGGGCTTCCTGGGCAAGGAGATCTGGATCAGCCGGGACGTGCCCGGTGAGATCAATGTGGTCATCTACTGGGCCGATTACGACATCTGGCAGAGCCATGACAAGTCCGGCTGGTGCATCGAGCTGGACCAGCAGATGGAGCAGCGCATGGAGGGCCACCTGCTGAGCATGGAGTTCAAATTCAAGAAGAACCAGAACTTCAAGTGCTACGAGATGTCCAATGTCTAATCTCTGATTCTCTTTTCGATCCGGTGTGTTCTGCACAAGAACACACCGGATTTTTGTCTGTCAAAGTGTATTCCTGCGATCTGTGCTGCAAGAGCCTCGCAGAGTTCCGCCGTTTCGTAGACGGCGGAAGGAAGTAAAATCGTGTTTTCCGGCGGCGTGTACGTCGGAAAACACTCCTCTCAGGCCGCAAGTGTGCGCGCGTCAGCGAGTGCGCGCAGCGGACTGCATTCCCTCTCAAAAATGCTTGCATTTTTGAGAAGCGTGTCGAACTTGTTCGACGCGCGGAAGGTCCGGTGTGTTCTGCACAAGAACACGCCGGATCTTTTCTTTGCATTTGTCATTTCTGACCGGTTATGGTATACTGTGGCCAGCAGACCCCCATGAGTCCACCAAACAGGAAAGGAGCATTGTCATGAAAGGAACCTCTCGCACCGCCCGGCGTCTGACCGCCTGTGTGCTCACCGGAGCACTGGCGGCCGGCTTTGCCGCCGTCCCCGCCCTGGCCGCTGAACCGGCCTCCCTGGAAATCGGCATTTACTCCACCACCGACATGCACGGCAAGTGCTACGACCTCAACCCCATCGACGGCAAGGAGGTCAAGAACAGCTACCTCAAGGTGGCCACCGCCATGGAGGAGGAGCGCGCCGCCATGGACGGCACCATCCTCATCGACAACGGCGATATCATCCAGGGCAGCTCCATCATCAGCTACAACATGAACATGGAGGGCGGCAAGGACAACCCCATGGCCATCTGCCTGCGCTACATCGGCTATGATGCCTTTGTCCCCGGCAACCACGAGTTCAACTTTGACATGGAGACCCAGCAGATCTTCTACGATATGCTCTCCGACACCAGCTCCAAGTACCCCGGCAAGCCGGTGGACGCCCTGTGCGCCAACTACATCAATGTGGCCACTCAGGAGCCCAACCTCACCCCCTACAAGGTCATGACCTTCGATGTGGGCGGCTCCGAGTTCAAGGTGGGCATCCTGGGCTTTGAGAACGTGAACGTCCCCAACTGGGACCTGCCCACCCACTATGAGGGCTCCGACTTCGTCCACAAGGACAACACCGAGCGCACCTATGCCTACGAGTGGGTCAACTACTGGCAGAAGGAGCTGCGGGAGAAGGAGGACTGCGACTTCGTCATCGTGGCCAGCCACTCCGGCGAGGACAGCGGTCTGGTAGGCGCCGGTGACGGCGACGCCGTAGAGACCGGCAAGACCGATTTCTCCCCCGAGAACCAGGTCCGCCACCTGGTGGAGAACACCACCGGCATCGACATGGTCATCGCCGGCCACAACCACAAGGTGGGCGTCACCGAGATGAAGAACGCCGACGGCCAGACTGTCCCCTGCGTCAACGGCGGCACCTCCACCCTCACCAAGACGCCGGTCACCATCCGCTCCGACGGCACCTTCACCATCGGTGAGAGCGAGAACCTGGACCTCACCACCTATGAGAACGACGCCGGCCTCAAGGCTCTCATGCAGCCCTACTACGACCGGACCCTGCCCTTCATCACTGAGCAGATCGGCACCCTCTCCGGCGACTGGGACGACGAGACCGACCTCTTCCACGTCCAGAGCGACACCATGAACCTGGTCCACGAGGCCCAGCTGTGGGCCACCGGCGCGGACCTGTCCCTGGCCTCTCCCGTGGCCAACAAGGACTTCTGCATCGGCCAGCTCCTGGATGGGAAGGACTCCGCCCCCATCAGCCTGAAGGACTGCTACTCCTTCTATAAGTACGACAACAACCTCATCTACATGATCCAGATGACCGGCAAGCAGATCAAGGACTGGCTGGAGGACTGCACCAAAGACTTCACCGTGGAGGCCGACGGCACCATCACCGGAGGCGGCTTCGGCACCGACCAGCTCTACGGCATGGACTATGACATCTACATGGGCAACCCCGAGGGCAGCCGCGTGGTCAACCTCACCTATCAGGGCAAGCCCGTCACCGACGACCAGACTTTCAAGGTGGCCCTCAACTCCTACCGCCTGTCGGCCAACGCCGCCGGCGATGAGTTCGGCTGGTACGCCACCACCGGCATCACCATGGGCACCGACGCGGTGCTATGGGACGGCTCTGTCTCCGAGGAGTTCGGCTCCATCGGCGGCTCGGTCACCCTGGTCATCGCGGAGTACATCAAGGCCATGACCGCCGAGGGCAAGGACATCACCCCGCCCGAGGCCAAGAGCCACTGGACCCTGAATGCCGGCACTTCTCCCGCCGCCGACACCGTGACCCGTCTCCAGTTCGCCGAGAGCCTCTATCAGGCCATGACCGCCGACGCTGAGACCCTCGCCGCCCCCGCCGACGAGCCCTTCACCGACATCTCGGACAACACTGCCATCCTCTGGCTCTCCGGTCAGAAGGTCATCTCCGGTGACGGCACCGGCAAGTTCAACCCCAACGCCCCCATCACCCGGGAGCAGGCCGCGGTCATGCTGATGAATGCCGCCGCCGCGCTGGACAAGGGTCCCCAGGGCGCCTGGGCCGTTCAGATCCCCTACGCGGACGCTTCCTCCATCTCCCCCTGGGCCAGCGAGGGCGTCATGTGGAACGTGATCCAGAAGTACCTCCCCGTGGGTGCGGACAACCAGTTCGCCCCCCAGGGCACCCTCACCCAGGCAGACGCCGATGCCGCCATCGCCGCCCTGATGGCACAGAAATAATCACAAATCCCATCCCGTTAAAAGAGCTCCCCGCGCCTTTTCGGCGCGGGGAGCTCTTCGCTTATTTACAAACTTATTTCACCGACTGCGCCGCGGCCAGGATGGCCTCGGCGGTCATGCCCTGCTGGCTCTGGAGGGAAAAGGCAAGGCCGTCCCGCACCCAGACCGCCAGAAAGACCGCCGTGCCGTCCCCCTTCAGGGTGACGGGTCCGTCCCCGGTCTCCACGGTATCGGTCCAGGCCCAGGTCTGGAAGTCTCCGCTCACGTCCTCCCCTTCCCCCATGCGGTAGACCAGCACGGTCTCCCCGCTTCCGTCCGTATAGCGCACCTCGGCCAGCACGCCGCCGATGGAGGTATAGGCCGACGGGGTCCAGCCCTCGGGCAGCTCCTCCGGCAGCTGGATCTGGAAGGACACTGCCTTCTGGAGGGCATCCAGATTCTCTGCCGGCTGGACCGGGTTTCCTACGCTCACCCCGGTGGTGGGAGTGGGCGCGGGCGCGGGGGAGGAAATCCCCTGGGTGAGCCCCCAGCTGCCCAGGGCCACCGCCACGGCCAGACAGGCCGCCGCCGCGCTCCAGCGGGGGAGGCGGCTGCGCTGGGGGGCGCGTCTCCCCTCCCGGACCCGCCGGGCCATGTCCTCGGGGACCTGTATGCCGTCAAAGGCCCGCTTATAGCGTTCCATCCGCACCCTCCTTCCAGATCTGACGCAGTTTTTCCCGCCCCCGGTTCAGGAGGGAGCGCACCGTCCCCTCCCGCTTGCCCAGCACCTGGGCGATCTGGGCGGTGGTGTAGTCCTCGTAGTAAAAGAGATGGATGACCTCCCGGTACTTGACCGGCAGGGAACACACCGCCTGGAAGAGGGCCACGCTCTCCTCCGGGATGCCCTGGGCGGGATAGTCCTCCGGCAGGGCCTCATGCCGCCGCCAGGGGGCCTTCAGGCGGTTCTTGCACAGGTTGGCCGCCACCCGCAGGAGCCAGGCCCGCTCGTGGTCTCCGCTTTCAAAGGCGGGGGCCCGGCTGAGCAGCTGCACCAGGGTGTCCTGGAGCACGTCCTCCGCCTCGCTCCGGTCGTGGAGATAGGCGTAGGCCAGATGGAGGATGGCCGCGCCGTGGGCCTCCAGCGCCTGTTCCACTGCCGTATCTTCCATCTTCCTTCCTCCTTTCCAAGGGTTCTTTCCCGGCGGAGCTCTGCTCAGGCCAGGAAGCCTTCCAGGGTCTCCGGGGCAACCCCCTCCGCCCAGGAGAGGGACCAGGTATAGGTGCCGTCATTCCACACGGCCAGAGAGACCGTTCCATCCTCGCCCTTGAGGGTCACGTCCCGGCCGTCCACCGTCCGGGTAGTCTCTTCCGCATAGACCTGATAGTCCCCGCTCACATCCTGTGTGCCCCGGGCCATGCGGCAGGTGAGGCCGTCCTCATAGCGGACCTCCAGAAGCTCCCCGCCGATCACAAAGACCTCCTGGATTTCGCGCCCCTCCAGGCCCTTCCAGTTGGGCAGGGCAAAGCCCACGGCCTCCTCGGCCTCCTCCAGCGTGTCCCAGGCCACCATGGGGTTGGGGAGCTGGGCCTGCTCCTGGGTGAAGGCCAGGGTGTCCTCCCCCTCCTCCACGGTATAGCCCAGCAGGGAGAACATCCCGGCCGGCACATAGGTCACGCCCGCCCAGGCCTCCGGACCGGCGCCGTAGGACTGGGGCGCGGTCATGCCCAGCGCGGTCTGCGAGGCCCGGGCATAGCTGTCCACCCCGTAGGTGAGGTTCATCTTCACCGCCTCGTCCGCCACCAGCACGCCGTTGTCCTCCGGGCACCATGTGACCTCATAGCCCATGGGACCGGCCACCGCCCGGAGGGGGACCATCCACACGCCGTTCTCCTGGTAGGGGGCGGCTCCCCCCAGATCCACCGCCGTCCCCTCCACCGTCACGACAGGGGCGGAGACGGGCGCGGGCGCAATGGGAGCGGCTGCCAGCGCCGCGGGCATCATACTGACCGCACAGGCGGCGGTGAGCATCATCTGATGGTATTTCATATTGACTGCACATCCTTTCCGGCCCATTGGCCGTTCTGTCTGATATACAATCCAGCCGCCCCTTTTGTTGCACGGAAACGGCAATTTCTTTGCTTGCACCCTCCGGGCCCCTGGGGTACAATGGGGCTGTGTCCTCCCATTTTAATGAAAATTTCAGAAAATCTAAATCCCTTTTCTCCCCTGGTACCGTATACTATGAGAGAAGGACAGGGGCGAAAGGAGTGCTGCGGCATGGAGATCACACTGGAACAGGTAGAGCGCCTGCGGGAGAAGAGCGGTCTCTCCTATGAGGAGGCCCGGGACCTGCTGGAGCGCTGCCACGGCGATCTGCTGGACGCCCTCATCGAACTGGAGCGGCAGGGCCGGCTCCGGCCCGGCGGCGGGGGGACCTACTCCACCCGGCCCGGCGCCCATCCCGCCGCCACTCCCACCGCTTCCTACGACCGGGGCCGGACGCGGGAGGAGCGGAACGGCGCCCATAGCGGCGACGCCTTCTGGGAGCAGATCCGGGAGGGACTGCGGGCAGTGGGCGACGTGCTCCGCCCCAGCTCCGTGCTGGAGATCTGGCAGGACGGCCGGCAGCTCACCGCCGTGCCCCTTCTCATCCTGCTTCTGGCGGTGATGTTCGCCTTTTGGATCACCCTGCCCCTGCTGCTCATCGGCCTGGTGGCCGGCTGCCGCTACCGGCTCGCCAGCCCCCATGTGAACCTGGAGGTCCTCAACGGGGCCCTGGGCGCCGTCTCTGACACGGTGGAGGACTGGAAGGAGTCCTTCCGCCGCCGTCCCCCCAAAGACTGATCACCGGTCCGGCCCCGTCCGGACCGAGAAGGAGAATCCATTATGTCCGAACACATCCTGCTGGTGGAAGACGAGGAAAAGCTGGCCCGCATGGTGGAGCTGGAGCTGCGCTATGAGGGGTACGAGGTGGAAAAGGCCTTTGACGGCCGCACCGGCCTGGAGCGGGCCCTCTCCGGCGCCTTTGATCTGATCCTGCTGGACATCATGCTCCCCGCCCTCTCGGGCATGGAGGTCCTGCGCCGCCTGCGCCGGGAGAGCCAGGTCCCCGTTATCATGCTCACCGCCCGGGATACCGTGGTGGATAAGGTCTCCGGGCTGGACTCGGGGGCCGACGACTATATTACCAAGCCCTTTGCCATTGAAGAGCTATTGGCCCGCATCCGCTCCGCCCTGCGCAAGCGCGCCCCCATGCCCACCCGCACCCTGCGCGCGGGCAGTCTGGTGATGGACACCGACCGCCACGCCGTCACCATGCAGGGCACCGCCGTGGAGCTCACCCGGCGGGAGTTTGATCTCCTGCGCTATCTGCTGGAAAACAAGGAGAAGGTGGTCACCCGGGAGTCCCTCCTGGACCACGTGTGGGGCTTTGACTATGTGGGCGAGACCAACGCCGTGGATGTGTACATCCGCTTCCTCCGGGCCAAGCTGGAGGAGCCTTTTGGCGAAAAACTGATCCACACCGTCCGGGGTGTGGGCTATGTGATCCGGGAGACCGGAGGAGGTACCAAATGAAAAAACTCACTGCCATTGTCTATACCAGCCACACTGGCTTTACCAAGCGCTACGCCGGGATGCTGGCCCGGGCCTCGGGCATCCCCGCCTATGACCTTTCCCAGCGGAAGGAGCTCCCCGCCCCCGGCTCGGGCGTGCTCTATCTGGGCTGGCTGTGCGCCGGGCGCATCCAGGGCCTGGCCCAGGCCCGCAAGCGCTGGGAGGTCCAGGCCGTCTGCGCCGTGGGCCTGGCCCCCATGCCCCCTGAGGGTGTGGAGGGACTGGCCGCCGCCCACCGTCTGGGCAGCATTCCCCTCTTCTACCTCCGGGGCGGATACGCCCCCGACCGGGTGCGGGGGATGTATCGGCTCATGATGCAGCCCATGCTCCGCATGACCGCCAAGTCCCAGGAGCCGGAACAGCGGGTCATGCACACCGTTCTGGTCCAGGGGGGCGATTTCACCTCGGAAAAGCTCCTCTCCCCCGTGCTGACCTGGCTGGAGTTTCACACATGATCCGTCGAGAGAGGTGATGGTATGCCCCGATCTCCCCGTGAGACAGCCGCGCCCCTCCAGCGCATCAAGTCCTCCATCGTGCTGCGGCTCAACACCAAACTCTTTTTCCGCCTGCTGGGCATCTATCTGGTCATGGACCTGCTGCTGGCCGCCCTGTGCCTGGGGGGCATGCTCTTCTGGGCCGAGCACCAGTGCGCCGACATTGCCGCATTGGTCGAGGAGCGGGGCGTCCCTTCCGCTGAAGCCGCCGTGTGGATGTCGGCGGGAGACTACACCGTGACCGCCCTGGACCGGCCGCCCCAGGGCCTCTCCTATCCTCTGGTCTCCCCCCTCCCGGGGCTGGAGAATGCCCTCCACACCATTGACCTCCAGGGGACGTCCACCGGCCAGGGGCTCCCCCAGCTCACCCGGGCCACCTATACCGTGGAGCTGCGCAGCAGCCAGGGACAGCCCTACGCCATCCGGCTGGACATCCAGGGCCCGGTGACCGTGATGGGGGTGGCTCTGCGCCTGCTGCTCCTCTTCCAGCTCCTCTCTCTGCTGAGCAATCTCTTCCGCAACGCGGGCACCATCCGCCGCACCCTCAAGCCCATCCAGGAGCTGGCCGCCGCTGCCAACCGGCTGGGCCATCCCGGGGCCATGTCCCCGGAGGAGCTGCGCTCCCTGGCCGGCAAGCTGGATCAGATCAACGCCACCCATCTGGACACCCGCATCTCGGTGCCGGGCACTCAGAAGGAGCTCCAGATCCTGGCCGGGGCCATCAACGCCATGCTGGACCGGATCGACGAGGCCTACCGCTCCCAGATGCGCTTTGTCTCGGACGCCAGCCATGAGCTGCGCACCCCCATCGCGGTCATCCAGGGGTATGCCAACCTCCTCAACCGCTGGGGCAAGGACGACCCCACCACCCGGCAGGAGGCCATCGACGCCATCAAAAGCGAGGCCGACTCTATGAAGGAGCTGGTAGAACAGCTCCTCTTCCTGGCCCGGGGGGACAACGACTCCATGCACATCGAGATGGAGTCCTTTGACCTGACCGAGATCGCCGCCGAGGTTTTCAAGGAGACCGGCATGATCGACCGCAGCCACCGCTTCCAGTCCCGGTGGGGCGGCCCGGTGCCCGTGGTGGCCGACGTGGGCCTCATCAAGCAGGCCCTGCGCATCCTGGTGGACAACGCCATCAAGTATACCCCCGCAGGCGGGGCCATCACCCTGTCGGTCTCCTGCGAGGGGGGCGAGGCCCGCCTCTCCGTGCAGGATGAGGGACAGGGCATCGACGCCGCCTCCCTCCCCCACATCTTCGACCGCTTCTACCGCACCGATGAGTCCCGCACCCGCCAGACCGGCGGCACCGGCCTGGGCCTGGCCATCGCCAAGTGGATCGTGGAGCGCCACGGCGGCTGGTTCGAGGTGGTCTCCTGGGAGGGGGTGGGCACCCGCATGACGGTGGTCCTCCCCGCGCCGGCCGCCCAGACCGGGGAGCCAGTCCAGTCCAGGAGCGCGTGAGCCAAACCGCACACAAATGCGGCCCGGAATCTCTCCTCCGAGATTCCGGGCCGCGCTTTTCTTATTCTATGGGCATCTGCTCTGCCGGGGCGCTCCCCGCCCAGTCCTCCAGCTGGTGGAACCGCCCCCGTGGAAAGACCAGGGTGACCTCGGTCCCCTGCCCCGGCTGGGAGTCCAGCCGGATGGACAGGCCCAGCCGGGCGCACAGCTTCCGGCACAGGTAGAGCCCCAGCCCGGTGGAGCGCTGGGCGGCCCGCCGCCCGTTGGCTCCGGTAAAGCCCTTGTCAAAGACCCGGGGGAGGTCCTCCGCCGGGATGCCGATACCGTTGTCCGCCACGGTGAGGAGCACTGCGTCCCGCTCACACCGACAGGCAAAGCGCAGCACCGGCTGCTCCGAGCGGTACTGCACCGCGTTGGCCAGGAGCTGGCCCAGAATGAACTCCACCCACTTGGGGTCGGTGTACACGGTGGCCTTCCACTCCCCCAGCTCCAGCCGGAAGCCCGCCCGGATGAGGGGCCGGGCATACTGGCGCACCGCCGCCCGGACCGACTCCTCCAGCGCCATGGTGCGCACCCGGTAATCCCGCTCGGCGGTGCCGCTGCGGGCGTAGAAGAGGGCCTGCTCCACATAGCGGTCGATCTGAAAGAGTTCCTCCTCCAATGCGTCGGCCAGGGTCCCCGGGTGGTTCTCCAGCAGCAGACGGGCCGAGGCGATGGGGGTCTTGACCTCGTGAATCCAAGTCTCCACATACTCCCGGTATTCCCGGCTCTCCCGCCGGGCCTGGCCCAGCCGGTCGTTGCCCGCCCGGCCCAGCTCTCCCAGGCGGCGGCACAGGAGCTCCCCCTCCCAGAAGTCGGGCTCGGGCAGGGCGTCGGGCAGAAAGAGCCCGTCCGGCCCCTCTCCGGTCTCCTCCACCGCCCGGTAGAAGCGCCGCCGGCGCAGCCAATCGACCAGCAGCGGCAGAAGAAGGCACACGGCCAGCACCAGCTCCAGAAGGCCGATGGCCCGGCCGTCCACGCCCAGGGCCATTAGCAGTGCCCCGGCAAAGACCATGGACACCGCGCCCCCGGCCAGCTCCCCCGCCCGGTCCCGGACATATTCCATCAGAGACACAGCTGATACCCCTGTCCCCGTCGGGTGGCCAGGACCTCTGAGAGCCCCAGCTCCTCCAGCCGCCGGCGCAGCCGTGCCACGTTCACCGTGAGGGTGTTGTCGTCCACAAAGGCGTCCGACTTCCACAGCGCCTCCATCAGGGCATTGCGGGAGACGATGCGCCCCTCGGCCGCCAGCAGGGTCTGGAGGATGCGGCTCTCATTGCGGGTGAGCTCCACCTCCACCCCGTTCCGGGCGGCCACGCCCCGGCCCAGGTCCAGCGTGAGCCCGCCCCGGCTCACGGCGGGGGGCACGCCGGGACAGGCCCGCTGGAGAAGGCGGGCCATCCGGGCCAGCAAGATCTGTGTATTGTATGGCTTTGTGAGGAAATCGTCCGCCCCCAGGTTCATGCTCATGAGCTCGTCCAGCTCGGTGGCCCGGCTGGTGACCACGATAATGGGCATCTGGGAGCGGCGGCGCACCTCCCGGCAGACGTGGTAGCCGTCATACCGGGGCAGGTTCAGGTCCAGCAGCAGCAGGTCGGCCCCCGAGGCGCACACCTGCCCGGCCACATCCTCAAAGTCGGCGGTGGTCACACACCGGTAGCCGTACCGGCTCAGGAGGGCGGATAGCTCCTGCCGGATGCCCGCCTCGTCCTCCACCAGAAAAATGGTGTGTCCCATGGTCAGTCCCGGCTGCTCAGGAGCAGCTCCTCCACCGAGCAGCCCACATAGTCGGCCTCCTCAAAGGTGGTGAAGGGGCCCACCGAGAAGCGCACCGTCCCCTGGGGATAGGTGCCCAGGGTCTGGTGGGCGGTGGGGGCACAGTGGAGGCCGCAGCGGGTGGAGATGCCGTACTCCTGCTCCAGGCGGAAGGCCATCTCCCCGTTGTCCCCGGTGGTGAAGTCCACCGAGACCACCCCGGTGCGCGCCGTCAGATCGTCGGTGCCCACCACGCGCAATCCGTCCTCCTCCAGCTCCTTGAGCCGGGCCCAGAGATGACAGGCCACCTTGTGCTCCCGCTTCCGCAGCTCCTCCCCCTGCTCCTCCAGATAGGTGAGGGCGGCGTGGAGGCCGTAGATCCCCGGCAGGTTCAATGTGCCCGCCTCAAAGCGGTCGGGCAGGAAGGAGGGCATGGTGAGCTCGTGGGAAACGCTCCCCGTTCCCCCGGCCACCAGGGGGGTGAGCTCCCCGGCCAGGGCGTCGGTCACCACCATGAGGCCGATGCCCTGGGGGCCCAGCAGGGCCTTGTGGCCCGGGAAGGCCAGGCCGTCAATGCCCATCTCCTCCATGTCGATGGGCACCGCCCCCGCGGTCTGGGAGGCGTCCACCAGAAAGCGGATCCCCCGCTCCCGGCAGAGCTTGCCCACCGCCCCGATGGGGAGGATGGTGCCGCAGACATTGGAGGCGTGGGTGAGGACCACCGCCCGGGTCCCCGGGGTCAGATGGGCCGGGACCTCCTCCAGCAGCAGCTCGCCCTTGTCATTGCAGGGGAGGAAGTCCACCTCCACCCCCTCCGCCTGGAGCTGGGTGAGGGGGCGCAGCACCCCGTTGTGCTCCATGGGGGAGGTCACCACCCGGTCCCCGGGCCGCAGCAGGCCCTTGATGAGATAGTTCAGGGAGTGGGTGGAGCCGGGGGTGAAGATCACGTTCCGGGCCCCGGGGCCGTTGACCAGGCGCTTGACCTGCTCCCGGGTCTCCAGGGCCAGGGAGGCCGCGTCGTAGGCGGCGGCATAGTCCCCCCGCCCGATGTTGCACCCCACATTCAGGATATAGTCGGCCATGGCCTCTCCCACGCCGGGGGCCTTGGGGTAAGAAGTGGCTCCGTTGTCCATGTATACACGTCTCATCGTGCTTGTCCCTCCGTTGTTCTCTCAGCCCAGCTCGGTCTCCAGCACCGGGCGCAGGCGGTAATCGTTCTGTTCCATCTGTAACAGCAGCCGCTCCAGCGAAGCAGAGGTGGCGGCGCTGCCGGTCAGCTCCATGCGTACGGTGCTCCGCCGCTTCTCCAGCCGGGAGAGGATGCCCGACACATTCATGGCGCTCGTTCCCTCATAGGGCGAGGCGTCCAGGTTGGCGCTCCACAGGTGCCAGCCCGCCTCCTCCACCGCCCGGCGGGTGGTCTCGTTCCCGTTCTCCAGGCAGACGATGTGGCTGCGGCTCCAGACCAAATCGGCCAGCAGGGCGTTGCCCTCCTCCAGGGCGGCGAGGGTGGTCTCGGCATCGCTGCCGTCCACCAGCAGTCCCACGGCGTGGCCCGCGCCCACCACCCGGCGCACCTGCTCGTCCAATTCAGCCAGCTCCTCCGGCCGGAAGAGGAAGAGGGCCTGCTCCCCCCTGCGCTTCAGGGCCGTAAGAGCCCCGTCCAGCCGGGTATTCTCCCCCTCGCAGCGCACCGCCAGATAGACCCACAGACCCGACGTCTCCTCGGGCACCTCCGGCGTGGGATCGGGGAGGATAGGGGTCGCGGACGGGGTGGGCGTGGGCGTGGCGGTGGGCACCGCGTTCAGGCTCTGGATATACCGGTCATACCGGTCCTGCCGGTAGGACTCCGAGGAGTTGAGCAGCCGCTCGTCGCTGAGGGTGGCATAGCTGTTCTTGATGCGGATGAGGGTCCCCGCCGTCTCGGTGGGGCGGTAGCTGTACTGGAGTCCGAAGAACTGGCACACCCCGTTGGCGGGCACAAAGGTCTTTCCATTGCGGACAATAGCCCGCATCTCCACATACTCGTCATTGGCCAGACAGGTCTGGGCGTTGATGTCGAAGATGAGCGTCCCTTTGAGGCTGAACATGGTCAGGGCGTGGGACTCGGCATCCTTGTACTCAAGGCAGGAGATCCCCAGGTCCACGCCGGTGTTGTTCTTGTTCTTGTCAAAGACGGTGTAGGGCACATAGATGGTCCCCCCCACCGCCACGGGCATATTGGCGGTGGTGAGGCCGTCCTTGTCCAGAAAGCTCTCGTTCACTGCCAGCTGGTAGACCTCAGGCTCCCCGGCGGCGCTGCCCCAGGGCAGGACCAGGAGAATGGCCAGGACCAGCGCGCACAGCGTCATCCGCCGCAGAAGGTTCTTCCGCAAGGGCCGCGCCCCCTTTCTCTGTGGATTCAATCCTTTATATTATAGCATGCCCCCTTTCCCCGGTAAAGGGAAACCGCCCCGCCTGCATCACCTCTTGCATCCCATTCCCCCGCCGTAGTATAATGGGGATACTGCAAGGCGCGGTCCGCTGCGGCGTGCCGCCGTCCGTCCTGGACGGACAACTTTGACTCTCCCATGAAAAGAGGAATGACCCATGGATTACGCAAAGGAATCCCTGAAGCTCCACGCCCAGTGGAAGGGCAAGCTGGAGACCGTCCCCAAGATGGCGGTCGACTCCAAGGAGGCCCTCTCTCTGGCCTACACCCCCGGCGTGGCCCAGCCCTGCCTGGAGATCCAGAAGGACCCCGCCAAGAGCTATGAGCTCACCGGCCGGTGGAACACCGTGGCCGTGGTCACCGACGGCTCCGCCGTACTGGGCCTGGGGGACATCGGCCCCGAGGCCGGTATGCCCGTCATGGAGGGCAAGTGCGTGCTCTTCAAGGCCTTCGGCGATGTGGACGCCATCCCCCTGTGCGTGCGCAGCCAGAATGTGGACGACATCGTGAACACGGTGCGCCTGCTGGCCGGCTCCTTCGGCGGGGTGAACCTGGAGGACATCGCCGCTCCCCGCTGCTTTGAGATCGAGCGCCGCCTGAAGGAGTGCTGCGACATTCCCATCTTCCACGACGACCAGCACGGCACCGCCGTCATCACCCTGGCCGGACTGGTCAACGCCCTCAAGGTGGTGGGCAAGAAGATGGAGGAAGTCCGCATCGTGGTCAACGGCGCGGGCGCCGCCGCCATCGCCATCACCAAGCTCCTC
The DNA here is from genome assembly GCF_018784545.1 of Pseudoflavonifractor sp. MCC625. Taxonomy (NCBI): domain Bacteria; kingdom Bacillati; phylum Bacillota; class Clostridia; order Eubacteriales; family Oscillospiraceae; genus Pseudoflavonifractor; species Pseudoflavonifractor sp. MCC625. The sequence goes on from NZ_WQOJ01000023.1 coordinate 135,687, forward strand.
CTCTCCGCCGGGGCCAAGAACATCATCCTGTGCGACCGCACCGGCGCGGTCTACGCCGGCCGGGAGAAGGGCATGAACTGGGTCAAGGAGGAGATCGCCCAGGTCACCAACCTGGAGAAGAAGAGCGGCTCCCTGGCCGACGTGCTGGCCGGTGCCGACGTGTTCATCGGCGTCTCCGCCCCCGGCGTCCTCACCGGCGACATGGTGCGCACCATGGCCAAGGACCCCATCCTCTTCGCCTGCGCCAACCCCACCCCCGAGATCTTCCCGGAGGAGGCCAAGGCCGCCGGCGCCGCCGTCATGGCCACCGGCCGGAGCGACTACCCCAACCAGATCAACAACGTCCTGGCCTTCCCCGGCATCTTCCGGGGCGCCTTCGACGTGCGGGCCAGCGACATCAACGATGCCATGAAGGTGGCCGCCGCCAAGGCCCTTGCCTCCCTCATCAGCGAGGACGAGCTCTCCCCCGAGTATATCATCCCCGCCGCCTTTGACCCCCGCGTAAAGGACGCGGTGGCCAAGGCCGTGGCCGAGGCCGCCCGTCAGTCCGGCGTGGCCCGGATCTGATCGCTCCTCCGACACCACAGCGCAAAATTCCTCCGGTGCCAACGCGCCGGAGGAATTTTTTTGTCCCCTTGAAACTTTGTCCTTTTTTGCGGGAACTTTTTCTCCCGCCCTCTCGTCCAATTTCATGCAGCCGGGATTCCGGCGCAAATTCGATTTCATCTTGTATTTTTAAAAGGAGTTATGACACATATGAATCACCGCTTTTCCTCTCTGGCCCTGGCCGGCCTCCTCACCGCCGGTCTTCTGACCGGCTGCGGCGCTTCCACGCCCCCCTCCACGCCCTCGCCCGATCCCTCCGCGCCGGTGGTCTCGGAGACCCCCACGCCTCTTCCCAGTGAGAGCCTCCTCCCCTCGGAGACCCCCGCGCCCGAGGCCACTCCCTCCGCCGCGCCGGAGAGCTCCTCCGCCCCCAGCACTGCACCCTCCTCCAAGCCTAGCGCGCAGCCCACGGCCAAACCTACCGCCAAGCCCACGGCGAAGCCGACGGCCAAGCCCACCCCCACTCCGGCCCCCACGCCCACGCCCGCTCCCGCCACCTCCGCGGTGGACTCTGTGTGGAATGAGATCGCCAAGAGCTCCGATCTCCCCTCCCTCAGCGACGTGGATGCCGCCACGCTGGAGGCGGTCTACGGCATCTCCTCCGACGATCTGGTGGACTATGTCTGCAAGATCCCCCTCATCAATGTGACGGCCACCGAGTACTTCATCGCCGAGGTCAAGGACGGCAAGATGGACAGCGTGAAGGCCTCTCTGGAGGCCCGCCAGGACGCCCTGGACCAGCAGTGGAGCCAGTACCTCCCCGAGCAGTATGAGCTGGTGAAGAACTACCAGCTGGTGACCAATGGCAACTACGTCCTCTTCGTGGTGAGCGAGTACGCCGACGAGGCGGTTTCTGCCTTCAACACCTATACAAAGTAAGAAATATCGGGTATACTAAGCAGGCGTCCGGCGGCGGCCGTGCCCCGGACGTCTGTTATTTTTCCTTTGGAAGGTGATTGTGCTTGGTCTTTTCCAGCCTGTATTTTCTCTTTTTGTACCTGCCAGTGGTCCTTCTGGCCTACTATGTGACGCCTCTGAAATGGCGCAACGCCGTACTCCTCCTCTTCAACCTGATCTTCTACGGCTGGGGGGAGCCCAAGTACATCCTCATCATGTTTGCCTCCATCGCCATCGACTACACCCATGGCATGCTGGTCACCCGGTGCAAGGCCAAGGGCAATGACCGGGGCGCCCGGATGGCGGTGGCCTCCTCGGTGATCTTCAATCTGGCCCTGCTCTTCTTCTTCAAGTACTGGGACTTCCTGGCCCAGTCCCTGGCGGCTGTGGGCCTGCCCATCATGCCGGTGCTGAACATCCGCCTGCCCATCGGCATCTCCTTCTATACCTTCCAGACCATGAGCTACACCATCGACGTCTACCGGGGGGATGCCCGGTGCCAGCGCAATGTCATCACCTTCGGCACCTTCGTCACCCTCTTCCCCCAGCTCATCGCCGGTCCCATCATCAAGTACAAGGACCTGGACGACCAGCTGGAGCACCGCACCCACTCCCCGGAGCAGTTTGCCTCCGGCGTGCAGGTCTTCGTGGTGGGTCTGGCCAAGAAGGTGCTGCTGGCCAACAACCTGGGCATGCTCTGGGACGCCTACAAGGCCATGCCCGTGAGCGAGCTGACCACGGCGGGGGCCTGGCTGGGCATCGTGGCCTTCTCCCTCCAGCTCTACTTTGACTTCTCGGGCTACTCCGACATGGCCATTGGCCTGGGCCGGATGCTGGGCTTTGAGTTTATCCCCAACTTCAACTACCCCTATATCTCCAAGTCCATCACCGAGTTCTGGCGGCGGTGGCACATGTCTCTGGGCACCTGGTTCCGGGAGTACCTCTACATCCCCCTGGGCGGCAACCGGGTGAGCAAGCCCCGGCTCCTCTTCAACCTCCTGGTGGTGTGGGCCGCCACCGGCATCTGGCACGGAGCCAGCTGGAACTTCCTGATCTGGGGCCTCTACTTCGCCGTGCTGCTGATCGTGGAGAAGTTCTTCCTGCTCCAGTATCTCAAGCGCCTGCCCGCCGCCCTTCAGCACCTCTACGCCCTCTTCTTCGTACTGGTGAGCTGGGCCATCTTCGCTGTGGAGGACTTCTCCCACATGGGGGCCTACCTGGGCGCCATGTTCGGCATGGCCCAGGGCGGTCTGGCTGACCCCGCCTTCGGCTACTACCTGCGCTCCTACGGCCTGACCCTGCTGGTGGGGTGCGTGGCCTCCCTGCCCCTGGGGGCGGGTCTGTGGCGCCGCCTCCGGGAGCGGCCCCGGCTGGTCCTCCTCCCCATTCTGGTGCTGGCCGGTCTCCTCTTCTCCACCGCCTATCTGGTGGATGCCACCTATAACCCCTTCCTCTATTTCCGTTTCTAATAGGAGGTATGTTTGTATGAGCAAGCGTTACTGTATCTTCCTCTCGGCTCTGTTCTGCGCCTTCCTGGCGGTCTTTCTGGTGGCGGGCGCGGTGAGCCCCGACCAGTCCTTCTCCCAGCTGGAGAACCGCACCCTTCAGCAGCTCCCCACCCCCACGGTGGAGACCGTGCTCAACGGCAAGTTCATGTCCGACTTTGAGACCTACACCACCGACCAGTTCCCCGGCCGGGACGCCTGGGTGGACCTGAAGGCCCGCACCGAGAAGGCCATGGGCAAGCAGGAGAACAACAGCGTGTACTTCTGCAAGGAGGACACCCTCATCACCCGCTTTGACACCCCGGACGCCCAGAACGTGGCCAACAACCTGAGCTATGTGGACCAGTTTGCCCAGAAGGCGGGCGTGCCCGTCTACTTCTCCCTCATTCCCGGCGCGGCGGAGATCTGGTCCGACCGCCTGCCCGAGGGCGCGCCCAACGCCAGTCAGAAGGCCGTCATCGACCAGGCCGCCTCCACGCTGAAGAACGCCCTGGTCTATGACACCTACTCTGTTATGGACGCCCACAGCGACGAGGACATCTACTACCGCACCGACCACCACTGGACAAGCCTGGGCGCCTACTACGGCTATACCGCCCTCATGGACGCCCTGGGGATGGAGGCCGTGCCCCTCTCCAACTACACCAAGACCACCGTGTCCGACTCCTTCTACGGCACCATCTTCTCCTCCTCCGGCGTGCGCTGGGTCCGCCCCGACTGCATCGACACCTACGTGCCCGCCGACGGCATCACCGTCACCTCCCACACCTATGACAACAAGGGCAACCCGGTGGAGGAGGAGCGTCCCCTCTACGACACCTCCTTCCTGAGCGTCAAGGACAAGTACTCCATGTTCCTGGGCGGCAACCAGCCCCTGGCCGTGGTGCGCACTCCCCACACCGACGCCCCCAAGCTCCTCATCGTGCGGGATTCCTACACCGACAGCCTGGTCCCCTTCCTAACCGCCCACTTCTCGGAGATCCATCTGGTGGACCCCCGCTACTACAAGCTCTCGGTGGCAGACTACATCCAGGAGAACGGCATCGACGAGGCCCTGGTCCTCTACAGCGTCTCCAACTTCGTCACCGATAAGAACCTGGTCTGGCTGGCCAAATAAACACCCAATCAAAAAGCGCATGTCCCTACCGGGACATGCGCTTTTTCTTACGGTCAGGCCAGTTCGGCCAGTTTGGCGGCATAGGCCTCATAGTCGGCCTGCCAGTCGGCATCCTCCGACTCGGCGAAGAGGTCCGGATAGCGCCGGTTCATCAGGTAGGCGAAATAGTCGGTGAACTTCACCGCGCCCCCGCCGTTCAGATGGCGCTGGTCATAGAAGTCGTCCAGCGTCAGCCCCATCTCCTGGTAGCTGTTGTTGAAGTCGTCAAAGGGCACTCCCCGCTCGGCGGCGATGCGCGCCACCTCCTCCATGCGCAGGCGCTGGGTCTCCTCCAGCGCGGTGTTGGAGGGGGCTTTGATGAGCCACAGGTCGATCCCCCGGGACTGGCACAGGTCGATGATCCGGTTGAGCCAGTAGACATTCTTCTCGCTCAAGTTCCCGCTCTCCCCCTCCTCGGGCGGGATGGTCTCGGGCCGGACGGCCTGTCCGGGGAGGAGCACATAGCCCTTGTAGGGGTCGTGGAGGTCCTCCTTCCGGGTGTGGTAGTCCTCCTCCTCCAGCTCATCCCAGCGGCCGTGGTACATCATGAAGTTCCACAGCAGAGGGGCCCGCTCCCCCTTGGGGGCGGATACCTTGGCCAGGGCCACCTTGTCCAGGGAGAAGCGCAGGTCGTCCATATAGGAGAAGTTCACCCCGTTGTCGTGGTACTCCGTGTTGTTGCCCATCATGTTGCACTCCACCACCACCAGCTGGGGGGACTGGTACTTGAGGGCCTCCTTCAGATAGGTATAGGTGGCCCACATGGGCTGGAGCTGGGTAGCAAAGACATAGCTCTTCACCCCGGTCTCGTGCCACAGCTCCAGGGGCGAGAGGGAGGCGTAGATGTGGGAGGAGCCGAAGAACATGGCGGTGAACTCCCCCCGGGGCTCGTTGTAGAACCCGCCGATCTTGTTGGTCATGTCCCAGGGTCCCTCCAGGGACTTGCGGGCAAAGATCCAGGTGATCGGCCCCGCCGTCAGCACCAGCAGCAGGAAGAGGGCCAGGCCGCTGAGCAGGAATTTTTTCGTGGATGACAAGGCGCACTCCTCCTTAGAACTGGAAGTAGATGAACTGGGACGCGGAGAAGCCCGGCCCATAGATGCCGAAGATCAGGATCACATACACCGCCAGCAGGTAGCACACCCACCGCACAGGCAGGGGCAGGCGCACCAGCCCGCGCCGCAGCTCCACCCCCGCGTTGTTGCACAGGTCCACCGCCATGAGGACCAGGATGGAGAGGAACATGAGGCGCAGCTCGGCTCCCTCCAGTCCCAGGGTGAAGCCCTCGCCCACCGCGGCGCCGCCCGCCAGAAGGACGCGGAGCATGTCCACCGCCGTGGAGAAGGAGGGCGCCCGGAAGAAGAGCCAGGCAAAGTCGATGAGCACAAAGGTGATCCCCACCCGGAGGACCTGCCAGAGCCGTCCGGAGCGGTCGATCTTGAATGCGGCGCACAGCCGCTCCCGGGCGGGACGGAGGATCTCCCCCACCACCTGGTAGACTCCGTTGAGGCCGCCCCACACCACATAGTTCCAGCTGGCCCCGTGCCACAGGCCGGAGGCCAGGAAGGTGACCAGGTTGTTGAAATACTTGCGTCTCTTTCCCTTCCGGTTGCCCCCCAGGGGGATGTAGAGGTAGTCCCGGAACCAGGTGGACAGGGAGATGTGCCACCGCCGCCAGAACTCCCCGCAGGATTTGGAGAGATAGGGCTGGCGGAAGTTCTCCATCAGGGAGAAGCCCATCACCTTGGCCGCGCCGATGGCGATGTTGGAGTACCCCCCGAAGTCACAGTAGATCTGGAAGGCGAAGAGCACCGTGCCCAGCACGATGGCCCAGGCCGGCATCTCCTGGTAGTGGTCAAAGATCTGGTCCACCACGATGGAGACCCGGTCGGCCACCACCATCTTCTGAAAGAGGCCCCACAGCATGAGGAGGAGCCCGTCCCGGGCCCGGAGGGGATCAAAGGTGTGCTCCTCATGGACCTGGTGGAGCAGGTTCTTGGAGCGCTCGATGGGTCCGGCCACCAGCTGGGGGAAGAAGGAGACGAAGAGGGCGTAGCGGAAGAAATTCTTCTCGGCCTCCACCTCGCCCCGGTACACGTCCATGGTGTAGCTCAGGGCCTGGAAGGTATAGAAGGAGATGCCCACGGGCAGGATCACATCAAAGACCGGCTTGTGCAGGGCGATCCCGCCCAGGGCGAAGAGGGCCTCCACATTGTCCCAGAAGAAGCCCCAGTATTTGAAGAAGAAGAGGATGGCCAGGTTGGAGAGAAAGCTCAGGGCCACCCACAGCCGGCGCAATCGCCGGCGCTTTTCCCCGTCCTCCACCTGCCCAGCCCGCTGGAGGAGCAGTCCGCTCACAAAGGTGATGCCGGTGGACAGGGCCATGAGCAGGGCGTACCGGGGGTTCCAGCACATATAGAAATAGTAGCTGGCCGCCAGAAGCCACACCCAGCGCACCCGGTGGGGCAGCAGGAAGTAGGCCAGGGTGACTATGGGGAAAAAGATGAGGAAATCCAGGGAGTTGAAAAGCATGGGTTCCTTCCTCCAGTCGCGCTTGGTGGGGTCGAAAGACCCGCAGTTTTTTTATTATATCACAGCTCCCCGCATAAATCATCTCCTTTCTGGGGTGCCGCCCCTTCTGCCCCCTTGCCTCCCCATGGGAAAGATGCTAAAATGAATTGTTATCCCAGATTTCAGCTTTGTGAGGTGATTCCGCCATGACCCGCGCGGAAGCTTTTGAATTTCTCGACCGGACCGCAAGAGGCATCGCGGAAATGTTCGGCTCTTCCTGTGAGACCCTGGTCCACGATATGGGAGACCCCAAGCATCCCATCCTCTCCATCTACAACGGCCATGTGTCGGGGCGCACGGTGGGCTCCACCATGGACATCCTGGGCACCGCCAAGGAGCTGGACATGACCGCCCTGACCACCGACTTCGTCAACCTCTACGCCACCACCCCCTCGGGCCAGCAGATCAAGAGCAGTACCTTCCACATCATCCAGGAGGGGAAGGACGGCTATAACCTGGCCCTGGGCATCAACTTTGACTACACCTCCCTGGTGTACGCCAACCGCATCCTGGTGGACCTGATGAATGCCGAGGCCGATCTCCAGAGCGCCATGTGGCAGGGCGGGGACAGCCGCCTGGCCGACATCTTTGACGAGTGCATCGCCGCCGTGGGGAAGCCGGTCTCTTCCCTGACCAAAAAGGACCGCATGAAGGTCATCGCCCTGCTGGATCAGAAGAACGCCTTCTCCTTCCGCAAGTCGGTGCCCTTTGTATCCAAGCGGCTCCAGGTCTCCCGCTATACTGTGTACAAATACCTGGGAGAGCTGGCCGAGCAGGGCGGCGGCGACGCCGACGAGCCCGGTGAGCTCTGACCCATCTGCAAGGAGGAATTTACCATGTACGAGGAACAGATCCACGCCTATTTTGACGACCCCAAGGCCCGTGAGACCCTCATCGCGGCCATCTCCCGCCTGGTGGCGGTCAAGAGCGTCCGGGGCGATGCCCAGCCCGGCATGCCCTACGGCCCCGGCCCCGCCGCCGCTCTGGCCGAGGGCCTGAAGCTGGCCGGCGAGTGGGGTTTTCACACCGAGAACCATGAGAACCAGGTGGGCACCGCCGACCTGAACGACAAGGAGACCCGCCTGCACATCCTGGGCCACCTGGACGTGGTGGGCGAGGGCAAGGGCTGGTCCACCGACCCCTACACCTGTGTGGAAAAGGACGGCATGCTCTACGGCCGCGGCGTCTCCGACGACAAGGGCCCCGTGGTCTGCGCTCTGATGGCCATGAAGGCCATCCGGGAGCTGGGCCTCCCCCTCTCGGCCAACGTGCGCCTGCTCATGGGCACCGATGAGGAGAGCGGCTCGGGCGACATCGCCTACTACTACTCCAAGCACTCCTTCGCCCCCTACGCCTTCACCCCTGACGCCGACTTCCCGGTCATCCACATCGAGAAGGGCCACTACCACCCCTCCTTCGGCAAGCGCTGGGCCGCGGAGACCGCTCTGCCCCGGGTGACCGGCCTGAAGGGCGGCTTCCGCACCAACGTGGTGCCCCCCGAGGCCGAGTGCGTGGTCTCCGGTCTCACCCCCGCTCAGGTGGAGGAGGCGGCCGGAGCGGTGGCCGCTGCCACCCACACCCCCTTCACCGTCACCGCCGAGGGAGAGTCCGTGCGCATCCACTGCGCCGGTCAGAACGCCCACGCCGCCTCCCCCGATGACGGGCGCAACGCCATCTCGGGCCTCCTGGAGCTGCTGGCGCGCCTCCCCCTGGCCGAGTGCGAGAGCACCCAGGCCCTCCGGTCCATGCACACCCTCTTCCCCTTCGGCGACACCCGCGGCAAGGCCCTGGGCATCGCCAAGGAGGACGCCGAGTCCGGCCCCCTCACCCTGAATCTGGCTCTCATGGAGCTGGACGGGGAGGGCTTCTCCGCCAAGTTCGACGTGCGCTACCCGGTCTCCTCCAACGAGGACAACTGCAAGAAGGCCTGTGAGGAAAGCCTGGCGCGCCACGGCATCGCGGTCACCGCCGACCCGGACATGACCAGCGTCCACTGCGTCCCCGCCGACTCCAAGCTGGTGACCACCCTGATGGAGAGCTATCAGACCTTCTCCGGGGACACCCAGTCCAAGCCCCTGGCCATCGGCGGCGGCACCTATGTCCACGACATCCCTGGCGGCGTGGCCTTCGGCTGCGTCTTCCCCGGCTTTGATCCCAAGATGCACGCCCCCGACGAGCAGGCCAATGTGGAGCAGCTCCTGTGCGCCTGCAAGATCTTTACCCACGCCATCGTGGAGCTGTGTAAGTAAATAGCTCCCTTCTCCGCGCCCTGTCCGCTCTCGGATGGGGCGCGGTTTTTTTGCCGGGAGCGGCGCCTGTTCGGCGGGAACGCCCCTTTCTTCGCGAAGAAAGGGGCGGAAAGAAGGCCCGGGGGAAGACTCCCCCGGCCCCCTCCCATTTTTCCTGGCAAAGACCAGAACACCGGGTGGCCGGGGGGCATGGCCTGGCGGTATCCACACCCGGGAGGTCCCGGTTGCGTGGGGCCCCGAGTCACCCCCACGCCTCAATTCCGGGCAGCTGCCGCGCCGGTTTTGGGTATGGTATCTCGCACAGCCAAAGATAAAACCCCCATCTGTTTGGATGAGGGTTTTCGTATTATTACCGGTGATAGAGCTTGTTGGTCTCGTACTGGGGCTCGGTGGTCAGGTGCATACCCAGCTTGGAGTAGGTGGAGTTGTCCACCTGGGACAGGATCACGGTGGAATGTGCCTCACAGCCCCGCAGCTTGGAGAGCTGGGCCAGGGCCTTGGCGGCCACCGGGTCGGCGGCGGCCGAGATGGCCAGGGCGATGAGGGTCTCGTCGCTGTGGATGCGGGGGTTGTTGGAGCCCAGGTGCTTGACCTTTACGGTCTGGATGGGGGTGAGGGCCTCGGGGGAGATCAGATGGTACTCGTGCTCGATGCCGGCCAGCACCTTGAGGGCGTTGAGCAGGGCGGCGGAGCAGGCACCCAGGAGTTCGGTGGTCTTGCCGGTGACCACCTGGCCGTCGGGCAGCTCGATGGCGAAGGCCGGGTTGCCGGTCTCCTCGGCCACCTGGAGGGAGGCGGCGATGACCGGGCGCTGGGCAGCGCTGGCCTTGGCCTGCTGCATGAGCAGCTCCAGCTTGTACACCAGGGAATCGTCGGCCTTGCCCTGGCGGCGGTCGCTCAGGCCGTTGTAGTAGCGGCGGATGATCTCCTGCCGGGCGGCGTCCTGGACGGCCTCGTCGTCAAAGATGCAGTTGCCCGCCATGTTCACGCCCATGTCGGTGGGGGACTTGTAGGGGCACTCCCCCATGATCTTCTCAAACATGGCCGAGAGCACCGGGAAGATCTCCACGTCCCGGTTGTAGTTGACGGTGGTCTTGCCGTAGGCCTGGAGGTGGAAGGGGTCGATGACGTTCACATCCCCCAGGTCGGCGGTGGCGGCCTCATAGGCCAGGTTCACCGGGTGCTGGAGGGGCAGGTTCCAGATGGGGAAGGTCTCGAACTTGGCGTATCCGGCCTTGACGCCCCGCTTGTACTCATGGTAGAGCTGAGACAGGCACACCGCCATTTTGCCGCTGCCCGGGCCGGGGGCGGTGACCACCGCGAGGGGGCGGGTGGTCTCCACATACTCGTTTTTGCCATAGCCCTCGTCGCTGACGATGAGGGGGATGTTGTGGGGGTAGCCGGCGATGGGATAGTGCAGGTACACCCGCAGGCCCAGGTGCTCCATCCGGCGCTTGAAGGCGTCGGCGGCGGGCTGTCCGGCGTACTGGGTGATGACCACGCTGCCCACGAACAGGCCCTGTCCACGGAAGGCGTCGATGAGGCGGAGCACATCCACGTCGTAGGTGATGCCCAGATCGCCCCGCACCTTGTTCTTCTCAATGTCGGAGGCACAGATGGCGATGATGACCTCCACGCTGTCCTTGAGCTGGGTGAGCATACGGATTTTACTGTCGGGCGCAAAGCCGGGCAGCACCCGGGAGGCGTGGTAGTCGTCAAAGAGCTTGCCGCCAAACTCCAGGTAGAGCTTGTTGTCAAACTGGGAGATCCGCTCCTTGATGTGGGCCGACTGCATCTCCAGGTATTTGTCGTTGTCAAAGCCGATCCGGTTCATAATCAGACATTCCCCTCTCTATTCTGATTTTTTCAAATTCAAGTGCGTATTATACCACACCCATACCGCCCTGTATAGGGTACGTCTCCAATTTCGGCGTATTTCTCCCTTCTCTCCGTGCAAGGGAGCTTGTTCCGCCATACAGCGGGGCGCCGGTACCCGTGTACCGGCGCCCCTGGGGTGTAGATCCGATGAAATTCTGCCCAAAAAACCGCGGATCGATCCCCGCTCAGTCCTGCTCCACGTGGCTGCGGATGCGCTCGATGATCATGTCCAGAGCCACGATGTTGTGGCCGCCCTCCAGCACGATGATGTCGGCGCAGCGCTTGGAGGGCTCCACAAACTGCTCGTGCATGGGCTTGACCGTGGTCAGATACTGCTCCACCACCGAGTCCAGGGAGCGGCCCCGCTCCTTCACGTCCCGCAGGATGCGCCGGAGGATGCGCACATCCGCATCGGTGTCCACAAAGATCTTGATGTCCATCAGGTCCCGCAGCTCTTTGTTCTCGAAGATGAGGATGCCCTCGATGAGGATGACCTTGGTGGGATGCACCTCCACCGTCTCGGCGGAGCGGTTGTGGACGGTATAGTCATAGGTGGGGCAGTGGACGGTCTCTCCCCGGCGCAGGGCCTGGATATCCTGGATCATCCGGTCGGTGTCAAAGGCATCCGGGTGGTCGTAGTTGAGCTTGCAGCGCTCCTCAAAGGGCATGTCGTCGTGCTGTTTGTAGTAGTTGTCGTGATAGAGCACGCTCACGTGCCCTCCGAAGCGCTCCTTGAGCCGCCGGGTCAGGGTGGTCTTACCGGAACCGGTCCCCCCGGCGATGCCGATGATCATGGTGTCCATAGCTGCTCCTCCGTTCCGTTTTATCCCCGAGATTATATCAAATTTCGCCCCGTGGCGCAAGGCTCGGACACACGCAAAAGCGGCCGGGACCCAAAAGGTCCCGGCCGCTCCGGATACAGAGAATGGATTACTTGGCGTCCAGCTCGGCGCGCTCCTTGGCCTCTTCCTCCACGGTCTTGTTGGGAGCGATGAGGTTGAGGACAAAGGACATGACGCCGGCCACTACCACGGGCTTGGTCAGCAGGGTCTGGACCAGGCTGGGGAAGTTCTCCAGGGCCTGAGTGCCCTCCAGGGTGGACAGGCCCATGGCCAGGGCGATGGACACACCCACGATGGTGCTGTTGCGGGCGGTGAGGGGCTCGCTGGTCACCAGCTTGAGGCCGGTGAGGGTGATCATGCCGAACACGATCAGGGTGCCGCCGCCGATGACGGGGGCGGGCAGGGTGGACACCAGGGCGCTGAACTTGGGCACCACGCCCAGGGCCAGCATGATGACGGAGGCCACGGTGATGACCCGGCGGCTGACCACCTTGTTCATGGAGACGATGCCCACGTTCTGGCTGTAAGAGGACACGGCGGGCACGCCGAACACGGCGCCCAGCAGGGTTGCAAGGCCGGAGGCCAGCACGCCGCCGGTCAGCTCCTTGCTGGTGGGCTCCCGGTCAAAGCCGCCCACGGTGGTGCCGGTCATGTCGCCCACGGACTGCATCACATTGACCACGGTGATCAGGACCACGGGGAGCACCATGGACACGTCAAAGACCGGAGCGCCGAAGAAGAAGGGCTTGGGAATGGCGATCCATCCGGCAGTGGCCACACTGTCAAAGCTCACCATACCCATGCAGACGGCCACGATGTAGCCCACCACGGCGCCCAGCAGGATGGAGGCCATCTTGACCACGCCCTTGCCCAGCAGGTTGAAGATCAGCACGGCGGCCAGGGTGATGAAGGCCACGATCCAGTTATTGAACTGGCCGTAGCTGGGGGAACTGGCGTTGCCGGCCATGTACTTCAGGGCGATGGGATAGAGGGACAGGCCGATGGCCAGGATGATGGTACCGGTCACCACGGTGGGGAAGAACTTATGGAGCTTTCCAACGCAGAAACCCAGCAGAATGGTCACCACCGCGCACAGGATCTGTGCACCGAAGGCGCCCGCCAGGCCGTACTGAGTCGCGATGGGGGTAAACACGGGCACGCAGGTAAAGCCCGCGCAGAAGATGATGGGCAGCTTGGAGCCGACCGGTCCCAGGGGGAAGGCCTGGATCAGGGTGGCCAGCGCGGACATCATCAGGGAGTACTGGATCATCAGGGTCTTGGTGGCCGGATCCGCTCCGGCCGCGCCGGCCACGACGATGGGCACCGTGACGGTTCCCAAGAACATGGCCATGATGTGTTGCAGTGAAATCGGCAGCGCTTTGCGAATGGGAGGTTTGCTGTCGAAGACATACAGAGAACGGCTTGTCTCTTTCGTTCCTGTGGACATAGAAAATGTCTCCTCTCCTTGCAGTGATCTGCATCTTTCATATTTGGAGGTTGGAGTATATTATCTCTTCAAAACTCCTATAGAGATTATAAGGGCACTGAAAAAGGTGTGCTTTTCAAAAAACGAAAGGCACACCTTTTTCATATGCAGTAAAAATAGATCGTCAATAGCCGAGAAAAAAGAATCCAAGCTCTTAGCCCGGAATTACTGCCACAATTCGCTTCATATTTACCACAATTGCGGTGAAATATGCCTGCAATCGCATAGCAGCCAAGCCCACAGAATCCGCTCTTCGGAGTCCGTGGGCTGTTTTCATTTCTCCGTTTTTCTCTTCTATTCTGTGACGGATGCGCAGCTTGTCGGAAAATTCTTCACTGCTCTCAAATTCAAGCCTGGCTTTGTGCGCATCATTTGCACATGTTACGCTGTAAGTTCGGCCCTTGGATTTTCCAACTCTACATTTATCCCGCATGGGACAGGTTTTGCATTTTTTTGCGCTGAAGTAGTAGTTGTAGTAGGTGTTGCCGTTTGCGGCATCCCGTTTCTCAACACGCATAGCCAGATGGCCTGCGGGACACTGCATCATGTGGGCATCTTTGCTGTAGCTGAAACCTTCTTCTAACTGTGCATTCGCAGCAGCGGCGACTGCCGAATTGGTTTTTGCGTACAGTTCTGTATGGTGTTCTTCGCAAAACGCCAGATTACTATCACTGACATAGGCCATATCGCCTACGATCTCCTTGACAGCTACCCCGTTTCGTTTGCTCTTTTCCAGCAGATTTGGCAGCTGCTCGCCATCAGGCTTGCTTCCATCTGTTACCTCAAGCCCCGTGATGATCCGGTCATCACTCATCGCAATATGTGTTTTGTACCCGAAAAATGTGGATGTAGGCGTCTTATGCCCGAATCTTGCATCTTCATCATCTTTAGAGCGAATCTGCCGAATACGGTCACTGTCCAGCAGTTCCCTTATACGATTGTATAATGCCTTGATCTCGGCATTGTCACTCGCTTCCACACCACTTTGGATTTGCTCAAGTAATTCGTAGGTATATGCTATTTCTTCAGACAAGTCCGCCTCAATGGATGGCTTCTCCGGGAATTTCTCGGACAAGTCATATTCATGCTTATATATCTCCTTGCGGAGCGTTCTGGTTAAATCCCTCAGAACCTGAGTTACTCTTTTTGCCCTCACCGCAGCTTCGGTATGTGTCGCATCAACGATGATCGTTCCGGATTTGACCAACCCTTTTTGGATTGCCTGCTGAATCGTCTCTTTCAGCATATCCTCCAATATATCTTCCGTGATCCGCGTTTTTCTGAATTTCGTCAGCAGGCTTGGGTCAATCATCTTGTCTTCCGGTGAAAGGCCAAGAAAGTATTTATGCGCCATATCTGTTTGAGCTCTGGAGATAAGCTGCTCATCTGACAGGTCATACAGCTTCTTCAGGAACAGTAGCTTAAACATCATTTCCGGCTCTTTCGCCGGGCGCCCGAAGCTCTCGCAATACTGTTTGCGCAGCATAGGATTTACAAAGCTGAAATCTATGTTGTCCTTTAGCTTCCTCAATATATGATCCTGCGGGATAATTGCCTCATACAGTCCTTGATATGGCGATAGATCCATTGTCATCTGGTTGGTATCTTTCAGCATTCCTATCCCGCCTTCCTTATGCTTATTTTACCTTTTTTGCGCCAAAAAAGCCAGACCTACCCATGTAGATCTGACTTTTTCAGTGCCCTTATAGAGATTATAAGACTTTTTGGTAAATGTGTCAACTTCATAGAAAAACTTTTTTATAGAGATTTCTAAAGTCTGTGGATTCTACCAAAGTTGTTCTCCGTCGCCGCCCGTTCTGTCCTCTCCCCAGACCAGAATGGCAAATTATGAAAATATTCCTGCATAATTATACACTTTTCTATGTCAAAAAACTTTTTAGAAGGTCTCAAAAATAAAACGGTGTGCCTTGCTGAACCTGAAAAACCCCGCATATAGAAAGAGGCCGCCGGCTATTTGCCGGCGGCCTCTTGTTATTTCCTTGTCACGCTTCCCGTCCCTCCGCAACGGCACACTGTGAACCGCTCCGCAAAAAACACCTTTGGCCAAAGGCCAAACTGCTTTTTTGCCTCCGCGGTCCCCTGTGCGCCTGCTCCGGGACTTCAGCGCTTCCGTCTTACTTCAGGTTGAAGAAAGCGTCCTTGCCCAGGTACTGTGCCACGTCGCCCAGCTCCTCCTCGATGCGGAGCAGCTGGTTGTACTTGGCCACACGGTCGGTACGGCTGGGAGCGCCGGTCTTGATCTGGCCGGCGTTGGTGGCCACCACGATGTCAGCGATGGTGGTGTCCTCGGTCTCGCCGGAGCGGTGAGAGACCACGGCGGTGTAGCCGGCCCGGTTGGCCATCTGGATGGCGTCCAGGGTCTCGGTCAGGGTGCCGATCTGGTTGACCTTGATGAGGATGGAGTTGGCGATCTTGTTCTCCAGGCCCATCTTCAGGCGCTCGGTGTTGGTGACGAACAGGTCATCGCCCACCAGCTGGACGCGGCCGCCCAGGGCCTTGGTCAGCATCTGCCAACCCTCCACATCGTCCTCGCCCATGCAGTCCTCCATGGAGATGATGGGGTAGTTGTCGGCGAACTTCTTCCACATGTTGACCATCTGCTGCTTGGTCATGCTCTTCTTGGCCTTGGGCAGGTCATAGCAGCCGGTCTCCGCGTTGTACCAGTCGGACACAGCGGCGTCGATGGCGATCATGAAGTCCTCGCCGGGCTTGTAGCCGGCCTTCTCGATGGCGGCCACGATGCACTTGAAGGCGTCCTCGTCCTTCTTCAGGTTGGGGGCATAACCGCCCTCGTCGCCCACGCCGGCGGCGGGGGTGCCGTTCTCCTTCAGGACGCTCTTCAGGGTGTGGAAGACCTCAGCGCACATACGCAGGGCTTCCTTCCAGCAGCAGGCGCCCACGGGCATGATCATGAACTCCTGAATGTCCACGTTGTTGGTGGCGTGCGCGCCGCCGTTGAGGATGTTCATCATGGGCACGGGCAGGACCTTGGCGTTGGTGCCGCCGATATAGTTGTACAGGCTGGTGCCCAGGCTCTCGGCAGCGGCCTTGGCGCAGGCCAGGGAGGCGCCCAGAATGGCGTTGGCGCCCAGGCGGCTCTTGTTGGGGGTGCCGTCCAGGTCGATGAGGGCCTTGTCGATGGCCACCTGATCCAGCACGTTCATGCCGATCAGAGCCTCAGCGATCTCGGTATTCACATTCTCGACCGCGGTGAGCACGCCCTTGCCCAGGTAACGGCCCTTGTCGCCGTCCCGCAGCTCGCAGGCCTCGTGCACGCCGGTGGAAGCGCCCGAAGGCACCGCGGCGCGGCCCATGGTGCCGTCGTCCAGATAGACCTCGACCTCAACGGTGGGATTGCCGCGGGAATCCAGGATCTCACGGCCCAGGACGTCAACGATCTCAATGATCTGCTTCATGGGGAATCTACTCCTTTCTAGTGTGGGAGGGAATCCCTCCCGCCGGCAGTGCCGGCTGCGCCCCGGAGGGGGCTCTCTATCTCTGCCCGGTCCCATCGCGCGAAGGGAGGCCGGCGCGGGCCGGCCGGGCGGGCTGACGCGGGAATATATGGCGGGAAATCGTCCTTAGTTCTCAATCAGAGTCTCGCCGTCCATCTCAGCGGGCTTTTCCAGATTCCCCATGCGGCAGGCCGCATGGGGACCCCGTCTCTTTGCATCTGCCGGGACAAGTGAATTGCCCCGGCATGGGGTGGGCCTGGAAACGCCCTTAATTCTCAATGAGAGTTTCGCCGTCCATCTCAGCGGGCTTTTCCAGGCCCATGAGATCCAGCATGGTGGGGGCGATATCGGCCAGGCGGCCGTCCCGCAGCTTCACATCGGCGCCCACGATATAGAAGGGCACCAGATTGGTGGTATGGGCGGTATAGGGGGTGGAGCCGTCGGCGTCCAGCATCCGCTCGGCGTTGCCGTGGTCGGCGGTGATGAGGGTCACGCCGCCCATCCGGGAGGTGGCCTCCACCACCTGGTTGACGCACTCGTCCACCGCTTCCACGGCCAGGCGGGCGGCCTCGTACACGCCGGTGTGGCCCACCATGTCGCAGTTGGCGAAGTTGAGGATGATGACGTCATAGTTGCCGCTCTCGATGCGCTTGACGGCCTCGTCGGCCACCTCGTGGGCGCTCATGTCGGGCTTGAGGTCATAGGTGGCCACCTTGGGAGAGGCGATGAGCACCCGGTCCTCCCCGGGGAAGACCTGCTCGGCGCCGCCGTTGAAGAAGAAGGTCACGTGGGCGTACTTCTCGGTCTCGGCGATGCGCAGCTGGGTGAGACCCAGCTTGCTGATATACTCTCCAAAGATATTCTGGAGCTCCTTGTGGGGGAAAGCCACCGACACATTGGGCATGGTGGCGTCATACTCGGTGGTGCACACATAGGTGACGGGCAGGAAGCCCCGCTTGCGCTCCACATCGCCGAAGGCGCTGTCCACGAAGCAGCGGGTGATCTCCCGGGCCCGGTCGGGGCGGAAGTTGAAGAAGATGATGGAGTCGCCCTCGTTCACCGTGGCGCCCTTGGTGCAGACCACGGGCTCCACAAACTCGTCGGTCACCCCGGCATCGTAGGACTTCTGAACGGCCTCCACCGGGTCGGCGCAGAAGGGGGCGTCCCCATTGGCCATGGCGTTGTAGGCCCGCTGGACTCGCTCCCAGCGCTTATCCCGGTCCATGGCATAGAACCGGCCCATGACGGTGGCCACCTGGCCGATGCCCAGCTCCTTGCACTTGGCCACCAGCTGCTCCACATAGCCCTTGCCCGAAGCGGGGGGCACGTCCCGGCCGTCCAGGAAGCAGTGGATATAGACCTTGCTCAGGCCCTGGCGCTTGGCCATCTCCAGCAGGGCGAAGAGATGGGTGATGTGGCTGTGTACGCCGCCGTCGGAGAGCAGACCCATGAGGTGCAGGGCGCTGTTGCGCTCTTTGCAGTCCCCCATGGCCTCCAGATAGGCGGTGTTCTCAAAGAAAGACCCGTCCTGGATGGCTTTGGTGATCCGGGGCAGGTCCTGGAAGACCACCCGGCCCGCACCGATGTTGGTGTGGCCCACCTCACTGTTGCCCATCTGCCCCTCGGGCAGGCCCACGTCCAGGCCGGAGGCCGAGAGTTTGCACCCCGGGCAGGAGGCAAAGATCCGGTCCAGGTTGGGCGTGCGGGCGTTGGTGATGGCGTTGCCCTTTTCCACATCGGTCAGGCCAAATCCGTCCATAATGATGAGGGTAGTCGGCGTTTTACTCATAGATAAACCTCGGTTCTGACAAAATGAAGAAGAGCGGCGCGTTCTGGGCCCTCCTTGGAGGACGGGTCCGCCCGCCGCCGCAGGCTTACTCCTGGTTGGCAGCGTTGACGATCTGTACGAAGTCGGGGGCCTTCAGGGCAGCGCCGCCGATGAGGCCGCCGTCCACGTCGGGCTGAGCCAGCAGCTCGTGGGCGTTCTTGGCGTTCATGGAGCCGCCGTACTGGATGGTCACGGAGCGGGCCACGCGGGCGCCGTAGAGCTTGCGGATGACGGCGCGGATGGATTCGCACACCTCGCCGGCCTGCTCGGCCGTGGCGGTCTTGCCGGTGCCGATGGCCCACAGGGGCTCATAGGCGATGACCACATGGCGCATCTTCTCGGCGGGCACGCCGGCCAGAGCGGCCTTCACCTGATAGGAGATCAGGTCCATGGTCACGCCCAGCTCACGCTGCTCCAGGCTCTCGCCCACGCACACGATGGGATACAGGCCGGCCTCCAGGGCGGCGTGAACCTTCTTGTTGACGGTGAAATCGGTCTCATTGTAGTAGCTGCGGCGCTCGGAGTGGCCGATGATGACGTACTTCACGCCCAGCTCCTTGAGCATTTCCGCGGAGACCTCGCCGGTGTAGGCGCCGTGAGACTCGTAGTGAACGTTCTCCGCGCCGATGGCCACACGGCACTCCTTGAACAGGCGGACGGCGGCGGGGATGTTCACGTAGGGAACACACAGCACCACCTCGCACCACTTGGGCTTGCCCAGCAGGGGCTTGAGCTCTTCGGCAAAAGCGCGGGTCTCGGAGAGGGTCTTGTTCATCTTCCAGTTGCCGGCGATGATGGTCTTGCGGTATCTTCTGTTCATGGCTGTTTGGCCTCCTCAAAAATGCTTCTTTCCGTTGGCGTTTCAAAACGACTTTTGCAGAACTACGCCGCTGAAATCTCGGTAAACGGGGCGCAGGATGACACATGCGGCCCAATTCAATTATTTTACGTTATTTTTCAAACTTGTCAAGCGAAAAATCGAAAATAGTGCACTTCTGCTTTCAAAAACATCGTTTTTTCCGCGAAGCATCTGGTTGGTCGGGCATGGAAGACTGCCAGACCATCCCGCCCTGCATCCCTCCCGGGTAAAACCCGGGGCGGGATGGGCTATTTTTCAGGCGTGGTACGCCTGCCGGGGACGGTGACTCCGCCCGGCACGAAACTTTCTTACTTGTCCAGCAGGCAGGCCACGCCGGGCAGCTCCTTGCCCTCCATGAACTCGAGGCTGGCGCCGCCGCCGGTGGAGATGTGGGTCATCTTGTCGGCATAGCCCAGCTGCTGCACAGCGGCCGCGGAGTCGCCGCCGCCGATGATGGTGATGGCGCTGCTCTTGCTGAGGGCCTCAGCCACGGCCTTGGTGCCGGCGGCAAAGGCGGGGAACTCAAAGACGCCCATGGGGCCGTTCCAAATGACGGTGCCGGCGTCCTTCACAGCCTCGGCGTAGGCGGCGATGGCCTTGGGGCCGATGTCCATACCCATGCAGTCGTCCGGGATGTTCATGCTGTCCACGGTGATGGGCTCGGCGTCCGCGGAGAACTCCTTGGCGCACACGGTGTCCTCGGGCAGGAGGAGCTTGACGCCCTTGTCCTTGGCCTTCTTCATCATGTCGTTGCAGTAATCCAGCCAGTCGGCCTCCAGCAGGGACTTGCCCACGGAGCCGCCCTGGGCCTTCAGGAAGGTGTAGGTCATGCCGCCGCCGATGATGATGGTATCGGCGATCTCCAGCAGGTTGTTGATGACGCCGATCTTGGAGGAGACCTTGGAGCCGCCCAGGATGGCCACCAGGGGACGCTTGGGATTGGCCAGGGCGCCGCCGATGATCTCCAGCTCCTTCTGGATCAGGAAGCCGCTGACGGCGGGCAGATAGTCGGCCACACCGGCAGTGGAGGCGTGGGCGCGGTGGACGGCGCCGAAGGCGTCGGACACATAGACCTCAGCCATGGAGGCCATGGCCTTGGCCAGGGCGGGGTCGTTCTTGGTCTCACCCTTCTCGAAGCGGGTGTTCTCCAGCAGGAGGATCTGGCCGGGCTGAAGAGCGGCGGCCTTGGCCTGGGCGTCGGGGCCCACCACGTCCGAGGCCATGATGACCTCGCGGCCCAGCAACTCGCTCAGGCGCTTGGCCACCGGGGCCAGGGAGAGCTTCGCCAGGGACTTCTTCCACGCCTCCTCGGTGAGGGTGGCGGGGTCCTTGCCCTTCTCGGTCTGCTTCTTCACAAAGGAGTCGAAGGTGGCGTTGGGCTTGCCCAGGTGGGAGCAGGCGATGACGGCCGCGCCCTCCTCCAGGAGGTAGCGGATGGTGGGCAGGGCGGCCACGATGCGCTTGTCGTCGGTGATGGCGCCGGTGGTCTTGTCCTGAGGTACGTTAAAGTCACAGCGGAGAAGGACCTTCTTGCCCTTGACGTCGATGTCCTTCACAGTCTTTTTGTTGTAATTCATAGGTGTCTGGCTCCTTTCATGTTGACCGGTAACGCTCTGTGCGAAAGGGGAAGCGACCCGGGCCGCGCCGTTACTCGCTGGCCATCTCCCCCGCTGTCTCCAGCCCGGGGAAACCCCACTGCCGCAGGGCCTCAAAGGCCAGGATGGCCGCGGAGTTGGACAGGTTGAGGCAGCGCGCCCCCTCCCGGATGGGGATGCGGATGCACCGCTGGGCATACTGCTCCCGCAGCGCCTGGGGAAGCCCCGTGCTCTCCTTGCCGAAGAGCAGATAGCAGTCGGGCTGGAAGCGCACCTCCGTATAGGGGCGGCTTGCCTTGGCGGTGGCCAGCCAGATGTCCTGGGCGCCGGTGCGCTGGAAGAAGTCGTCCAGGTTCTCGTATACGTGCAGATCCACCATATGCCAGTAGTCCAGTCCCGCCCGCTTGACGGCCTTGTCACTGATGTCAAAGCCCAGGGGCTTGATGAGATGCAGCCGGCTCCGGGTGGCCGCGCAGGTGCGGGCGATGTTGCCCGTGTTCATATGGATCTCCGGCTCGACCAGTACCAGATTGAGCACAAAACCACCTCATTTTCAGGGATTTCCCATCCGTTTGTCGGAGGTTATTGTACTCCATTTTCGGGTAAATTTCAATAACAAAACCTCCGAAAAGGGCGGCTAAATTTGCGCTTTTGTCCCAAAGTACGCCAAAAACCGCCGACTGGAAAGTTTAGCTTTCCCCTATGGTGCTTTTGTGCTATACTTGCCTTACCCTTCACTGCCTTTCGGGGGCAGTATCTCATTGAGGAGCGTGACTCTCTTTGGACGAACAACATCAAACCCGGCGCGTGGTGGTCAAGGTTGGCACTTCCACCCTCACCCGCTCCACCGGAAGCCTGAACCTGTACAGTATGGAGCGCCTCTCCCGCACCCTGTCCGACCTGAAGGGGATGGGGCATGAGATCATCCTGGTCTCCTCCGGCGCCATCGGCATCGGCACTGGAAAGCTGGGCCTGAAAGAGCGGCCCGCCGAGCTTCGCATGAAGCAGGCCGCCGCCGCCATCGGCCAGTGCGAGATGATGCACCTCTACGACAAATTCTTCGGGGAGTATAACCAGAACGTGGCCCAGATCCTCCTCACCGGAGACGATGTGGAGGACCCCATCCGGGCCGCCCACCTCTCCAGCACCTTCTCCGCCCTGCTGGAGCTGGGGTGCATCCCCATCGTGAACGAGAACGACTCGGTCTCCTCGGCCGAGATCGAGACCGGCCACGCCAAGGTGCTGGGCGACAACGACACCCTCTCGGCCATCGTGGCCGGGCTGTGTAAGGCGGATCTTCTCATCCTGCTCTCCGACATCGACGGACTGTACGACTCCGACCCCCACCAGAATCCGGACGCCAAGCTCATCCACCGGGTGGAGGCCATCACCCCCGAGATCCAGGCCCTGGCCGGGGGCAAGGGCTCCAAGTGGGGCACCGGCGGCATGGTCACCAAGATCACCGCCGCCCAGCGGGCCATGTCCCACGGCATCGACATGGTCATCGCCAACGGCAGCCGGATGGAGGACCTCTACGGCATCGTGGCCGGAGAGGACATCGGCACCCGGTTCTGCGCGCCCCGGCGGGACTAAAACCCTCCGTCCCGCTCTAGTTTGTACGGGGCCATCTGTTTTTATCAAAAAAAGGAGTGAAGTGATATGACCATTCTGGAGACACAGGGTCTGGCCGCCCGCCAGGCCGCCCGCGTACTGGCCGTGGCGGGGAGCGCCCGGAAGGACGCTGCCCTGGAGGCCATCGCCGCCGCCCTGGAGCGGCGCTCCGGCGAGATCCTCGCCGCCAATCAGCGGGATCTGGAGGCCGCACGGGCCGCCGGGATGCGCCCGGCCCTGCTGGACCGCCTGGCCCTGGACGAGGGGCGTGTGGCCGGCATCGTGGATGGGGTGCGCCAGGTGAAGGCCCTGCCCGATCCCATCGGCCAGACCGTGAAGATGGGCGTGCGCCCCAACGGGCTGACCATCGGCAAGCGCCGGGTGCCTCTGGGGGTCATCGGCATCATCTATGAGGCCCGCCCCAACGTCACGGTGGACGCCGCCGCCCTCTGCCTCAAGTCGGGCAACGCGGTCATCCTCCGGGGCGGGAAGGAGGCCTTCCACTCCAGCTCGGCCATGGTGGCCGTCATGCGGGACGCTCTGGAGGAGGCCGGGCTTCCCCGGGACTGCGTGGCCCTGGTGAATGACACCAGCCGGGAGAGCGCCCAGGAGCTCATGAACCTGACGGGCTATCTGGATGTGCTCATCCCCCGCGGCGGCGCGGGGCTCATCCGCTCGGTGGTGGAGCACGCCCGAGTACCGGTCATCCAGACCGGCGTGGGCGTCTGTCACATCTATGTGGACGGGGAGGCCGACCTGGACATGGCCGCGCGCATCCTCTTCAACGCCAAGTGCTCCCGCCCCTCGGTGTGCAACGCCGCCGAGTGCGTGCTGGTGGACCGGTCGGTGGCCGCCGACTTCCTCCCCATGGCGTGGGAGCTGCTGCGGACCAAGCAGGTGGAGGTGCGGGGCTGTGACGAGACCCGTGCCATCCTGGGGGACTGGGTGCGCCCCGCGGTCGCCGAGGACTGGGACACGGAGTTCGGCGACTACATTCTGGCCTGCAAGGTGGTCTCCGGCGTGGAGGAGGCCATGGACTTCATCGCCGCCCACGGCACCGGCCACTCCGAGGCCATCGTCACCAACAACTATTTCACCGCCCAGCGCTTCCTGGACGAGGTGGACGCGGCGGCGGTCTATGTCAACGCCTCCACCCGCTTCACCGACGGCGGGGAGTTCGGCCTGGGGGCTGAGATCGGCATCTCCACCCAGAAGATGCACGCCCGGGGCCCCATGGGCCTGGAGGAGCTCACCTCCTCCAAATACGTCATCTACGGCACCGGTCAGACCCGGTGAGCATAGAATGGAGCGTCCGCACCCTGCGGGCGCTCCTCTTTTTCGCGGACGGTACATACGCGCAGAGACTGCCGTATGAATGACTGGAATGCGAGGTGCGGCAAATGGACGCCACTTTTTCCCAGGCGAGTGTGACCCTTCCCCTCCAGCTGGAGGGAAGCGACGCGGTGGGCTGCGACCTGCCCCCCTTCTCCCCAGGGGACGGGGGCCGGGTGCTCTCGGTCACCCTTCACCTCTCCGGCGTGCTGCCCGACCGCCAGGTGGCGGCCGCCATCGCGCTGGAGGAGCTGGACGGAGCGGGAAATCCCTTTCCCAGGGGCCTGCGGACCCTTCTTCTCCCGCCTCAGCCGGGCCCCGGCCGGGCGGAGGTGGAGGGGCCGGCGGTGCGCTTTGTTCTCCCCGCCGAGCTGGACCTGAATCCGGACGGCCCCCGCCGCCTGGTCCTCCGGGCCGACGCCCACTATGTGGAGCGGGGGGAGAGCTCCCTCCTCCCCTGAGGGGAGACAAACGGGCCGCCGCAGAGGGTTTCCTCCGCGGCGGCCCGCTGTTTCGTTTAGAATTGGAAGAGGACGCCCACCACCGCCGAGGCGGCGATGAAGACGATGGGGTGGAGCTTCTTGAGGTGCTTTTCCCGCATGCAGAGGAAGATCACCACGGCCAGCACGATGGCCTTCCAGTGGAAGGCGCTCCCCACCGCGCCCCCAAACAGGGCGGAGAGGTCCACCAGCGCGATGGAGCACACCTCCAGCAGGGCCGCGGCGATGAGGGCGGTAGAGGCCGGACGCAGGCCGTAAAAGACCGCGTCCACCCCCCGGCTCTGCCGGAAGCGCCGGAGGAACCGGGCAATGATGAGGATCACCAGGATGGAGGGGCAGATCAGTCCCAGGGTTGCGATCACGCCCCCCGGGATGCCCCCCACGTGGAAGCCCACATAGGTGGCCATGTTGACCCCCATGGCCCCGGGGGTGGACTCAGAGATGGCGATCATGTCGGCCAGCTCTCCGGAGGTGAACCACCCGGTCCGGGCCCCCATGTCGGTGAGGAAGGGGATGGTGGCGAGGCCTCCGCCCACCGAGAAGAGTCCGGTCTGGAAGAACTCGAAGAAGAGGCGCAGATAGATCATGCCTTCTCCCCTCCTCTCGCCGCACGGATGCACACGCCGGCCGTTCCCGCGCCCACCACCAGCACGATGGGGGAGAGCAGGAAGTCGATCACATTTCCCCCGGGGAAGCGCCCGGTAAAGGTGACAAAGGTGCCCAGCGCCGCCAGCACCAGCACCACCGCGAAGAGGACGGCGGTGGGCCGGTCCACCACGGTGCTCTTGCGCAGCTTGAGCACGCTGGAGAGGATCAGGGCGCACACGCAGGCCCGCACGCCGTTGAAGGCGTGGACCACCACGCTCAGATGGGCGAAATTCTGAAGGAAGGCCGCGATGAGCATGATGATGATGAGGCAGGGAAAGACCAGCCCCAGGGTAGCCACCACCCCGCCGGCGTTGCCCTTCCGGCTGTGGCCCACGAAGGTGGCGGTGTTGACCGCGATGATGCCGGGCGTACACTGGCCGATGGCGAAGTAGTCGGAGAGCTGCTCCTCCGTGGCCCACCCCCGCTTCTCCACCAGCTCCCGCTGGAGGATGGGCAGCATGGCGTAGCCGCCGCCAAAGGTACACACGCCGATTTTGGCAAAGGTCCAGAACAAATCCAGATAGGTATGCATGGGAATCACCACTCTCTTGTGAAATGAAAGGGACGGGGCGCCGTCCCCCGGACAGCGCCCCCTAGCGTGTCGAACCATTTCGACACGCTTCTCAAAAATGCAGGCATTTTTTCGAGGAGATGCAGGCCGCTGCATGCACTCGCTGACGCTCGCACACTTGCGGCCTGAGCAGAGTGTTTTCCGACGTACACGCCGCCGGAAAACACGATCCCACTCTATTCCGCCGTCTGCGCCCGGCGGAACTCTGCGAGGCTCTTGCAGCACAAATCGCAGAAATACACTTTATCGGCAGTCTGCGGGCCGATCTTACATAAGCCCTTCCAGCTCGTCCAGCCACAGCTCGGCCACGGCGTCGCTGGGCATCCGCCAGTCGCCCCGGGGAGAGAGGGCCACCGACCCCACCTTGGGGCCGTCGGGCAGGCAGGAGCGCTTGAACTGCTGGGCAAAGAACCGGCGGTAGAAGTTTTTCAGCCACTTCAGGAGGACCGCGCGGTCATAGGAGCGCCCAAAGGCGTACTCAGCCAGGCGGAGCACCTTCCGGGGCGGGAAGGCCCAGCGCACAGCGTAATAGAGGAAGAAGTCGTGGAGCTCATAGGGCCCCACCAGGTCCTCGGTCTTCTGGGCGATCTGTCCCTCGATGGCGGGAAGCAGCTCGGGGGACACGGGAGTGTCCAGAATGTCGGCCAGCACGGTGGAGAGCTGGGGGTCCTTCGCCTCCTTGTCGTCGGAGATGAAGCTGACCAGATGGCGCACCAGCGTCTTGGGGATACCGGCATTGACGGCGTAGTTGCTCATGTGGTCGCCGTTGTAGGTGCACCAGCCCAGGGCCAGCTCGGAGAGGTCCCCGGTGCCGATGACCAGGCCCCCGGTCTGGTTGGCGATGTCCATGAGGACCTGGGTCCGCTCCCGGGCCTGACCGTTCTCAAAGGTGACGTCGTGGTCCTCCATGGACTGGCTGATGTCCTTGAAGTGGCGGCGCACCGCCTCCCCGATGTCAATGGTCTTGAGCGTGCAGCCCAGCCGCTCGGCCAGCAGGACCGCGTTGGACTTGGTGCGGTCGGTGGTGCCGAAGCAGGGCATGGTCACCGCGATGATATCGCTGGCCGGCCGGTCCAGCATCTCCATGGACACCGCGGTGATGAGCACCGCCAGCGTGGAGTCCAGTCCGCCGGACAGGCCCACCACCGCCGTCTTGGCGTGGGTGTGCTCCAGCCGCTTCTTGAGGCCCAGGGCCGCGGTGTACAGGATCTCGTTGCACCGTTCGGCCCGGTCGCTCTGGTCCTGGGGCACGAAGGGGGTGGGGGACACGGGCCGGGTGAGCCGGGTGTCGGCCGGCGTGAGGGAGAAGGAAGTCCGCCAGCAGGCCTGATCGGACTCGGTCCGGTAGGTGTTCATCCGCTGGCGCTCGTAGACCAACCGCTCCACATCGATCTCGCTGATGGTGAGGCCGGTGGAAAACCGCCGCTCGGCCAGAATGGTGCCGTTCTCCGCCACGATGTTGTGGCCGGCAAAGACCAGATCGGTGGTGGACTCGCCCTCGCCGGCGTCGGCGTACACATAGCCGCACACCAGCCGGCCGCTCTGGCCGGACACCAGACCCCGGCGGTAGGCCGCCTTGCCCGCCAGCTCGTTGGAGGCCGACAGGTTCAGGATGAGGGTGGCCCCCGACCGGGCCAGGCGGATGGAGGGGGGCTCAGGCGCCCACAGATCCTCGCAGATCTCCACCCCGATCACCAGACCGGGCATGTCCTCACAGGCGAACAAGTTGCTGTCCGCCAGGCTCACCTCCTGTCCGCACAGGGTGACGGTGGCGTCCACGCCGGCGCCCGAAGTGAACCAGCGTCCCTCGTAGAATTCCCCGTAATTGGGCAGGCAGGCCTTGGGAACCAGGCCCAAAATCTCTCCTTTCTGTATTACTGCCGCGCAGTTATACAGTTTATTATCCCATTTGTTCCGTACGGGAAGGCCCAGGGTTGTGACCATGTCCAGATTCTTGGTGGCCTCCAGAATGGTGGCCAGGGCCTCCTCCGCCCCCCGGAGCAGGGTGGGCTGGAGGAACAGGTCCCCACAGGTGTAGCCGGTGATGCACAGCTCGGGCAGGCAGAGCACCCGCACGCCCTGCTTGTCCGCCTCCCGCATGAGAGTGAAGATCTGTTCGGCGTTATAACGGCAGTCCGCCACCCGGATCTTGGGGGTGCCGGCCGCCACTTTGATAAAACCATCGCGCATATGGGATGACCTCCTTTGAGGATCGTCTGGTCCGTTTCCAGAAAACGGTCCGTTACAGTTTATATGATAGTCCATTCTCTCCCCGATTGCAAGAGAACGCCGTCCCACCGGCCGTACCGCCAAGCCGGGTACTTCCGCATTTTTGAGAAGCAGCGTGTTAAGACACGCTGCACCAAAAAACCCCGGCCTGCCCGGCCGGGGTTTTCTGGGTGTGTGTGTTGTGTGTTTGCAAAGGGGTTGGAGAGGGATTGGTTGGCGTGTCTGATATGTTGGAAGTCAGGTCTGCTCTTCCCTGCTTCCACGTTTATATTACCCTGTAAATACGGCTAAACCGTGACGGAATTGTGAATAGTTTGTAAATTGCGCTTTACACTTCCCGCAAATTCTCCCTTCCCTGACAATCTCTTCTCTGCCCTTGACAGCACCTCCGATTGGTGATATAGTACCCCTGTCAAAAGAGGCTACGACGGAGAAGAAACCGCACAGCGGCGAACAGAGAGGGGCGCACTCTGGTGCAAGCGCCCTGCGACACGCGGCGGCTGTACCACTCCTGAGCCGCCCGGGAGGACCGGGCCGGGGCTTTCCCGTTACAGAAAGTCACAAGCGGCCAGATGTCACGCTTGCACCCTTCGCGACGGCCAACTGCTCCGCGCTCCGCCGAACATGCCGCCGGGCTTCGCCCGACCTGTTGTTCGTCTGCGCGCCTCGCTGTTGTCCTGCCCCCGGGTGCGCCGCGCTTCTGGCAAGCAGGGTGGAACCGTGGGACGTTTTGTACGCCTCACCCCTGACCAATCAGGGGTGAGGCGTTTTTTCATACCCTCCGCCCCAATTTACAAGGAGGTTTTTGTTATGTCCGAAGAAGTCAAGAATGAGTTTACCTTTGAAAATCCCGAGTACCGCAAGACCTACTGGCACACCTGCTCCCACATCCTGGCCCAGGCGGTCAAGCGCCTGTGGCCCGAGGTGAAGCTGGCCATCGGCCCCGCCATCGAGGAGGGCTTCTACTACGATATGCTCTCTCCCTTCCCCTTCACCGCCGAGCACCTGGAGCAGATCGAGGGCGAGATGCGCAAGATCTGCAAGGAGAAGCTCAAGCTGGAGCGCTTTGAGCTGCCCCGGGCCGAGGCCCTCAAGCTGATGGAGGAGAAGGGCGAGCCCTTCAAGGTGGAGCTCATCAACGACCTGCCGGAGGATGCCGTCATCTCCTTCTACAAGCAGGGCGAGTTTACCGACCTGTGCGCCGGTCCCCACCTGGACTCCACCGCCCGGGTGAAGGGCAACGCCATCAAGCTCACCGCCTGCAACGCCGCCTACTGGCGCGGCGACTCCAACCGGGAGACCCTCCAGCGCATCTACGGCATCGCCTTCCCCAAGAAGGACGAGCTGGACGCCTGGGTCAAGCAGCGTGAGGACGCCCTCAAGCGGGACCACAACAAGCTGGGCCGCGAGCTGGAGTATTTCACCACCGTGGACGTGATCGGCCAGGGCCTGCCCATCCTGCTGCCCAAGGGCGCCCGCACCATCCAGGTGCTCCAGCGCTGGGTGGAGGATGAGGAGCAGAAGCGCGGCTACCTCCTCACCAAGACTCCCTATATGGCCAAGCGGGAGCTCTACAAGATCTCCGGCCACTGGGACCACTATCTGGACGGCATGTTCGTCCTGGGCGATCCCCACGACGAGACCAAGGAGTGCTTTGCCCTGCGTCCCATGACCTGCCCCTTCCAGTACCAGGTCTTCCTGAACCGGGGCCGCAGCTACCGGGACCTGCCCATGCGCCTGGGCGAGACCTCTACCCTCTTCCGCAATGAGGACTCCGGCGAGATGCACGGCCTCATCCGTGTGCGCCAGTTCACCATCTCCGAGGGTCACCTGATCCTCCGTCCCGAGCAGCTGGAGGAGGAGTTCAAGGGCTGCCTGGACCTGGCCAAGTACTGCCTGGGCACCGTGGGCCTGCTGGACAAGTGTACCTTCCGCTTCTCCCAGTGGGATCCCGCCAACCCCAACAACAAGTACGAGGGTACCCCCGAGCAGTGGGAGGAGGCCCAGCGGGTCATGGGCCAGATCCTGGACGACCTGGGCGTGAACTACACCATCGGCATCGACGAGGCCGCCTTCTACGGCCCCAAGCTGGACATCCAGTACAAGAACGTCTTCGGCAAGGAGGACACCCTGGTCACCATCCAGATCGACATGCTCCTGGCCAAGCAGTTCGGCATGGAGTATGTGGACGCCGACGGCCAGAAGAAGACCCCCTATATCATCCACCGCACCTCCCTGGGCTGCTACGAGCGCACTCTGGCCTACCTGCTGGAGGAGTACGGCGGAGCCCTGCCCACCTGGATGTCGCCCGAGCAGGTGCGCATCCTGCCCATCACCGACCGCGCCGCCGACTACAGCTACGAGCTCAAGGAGAAGCTCTTTGCCCAGGGCTTCCGTGTGGAGGTTGACCCCCGCAACGAGAAGATCGGCAAGAAGATCCGCGAGGCCCAGCTGGAGAAGGTCCCCTATATGCTGGTCGTGGGCGACAAGGAAGTGGAGACCGGCGAGGTGGCCGTCCGCAACCGCAAGGGTGAGCAGGAGGTCATGTCCTTCGAGGCCTTCCAGGCCAAGCTGAAGGAAGAGGTCGACAGCAAGGCGCGCAGCTGATCCCCCCTCCCTTTGAAACCATTCTGATCTACACCGACAGGAAGATGCGGACGAAAGTCCCATCTTCCTGTTTTTTTGCACCGTCCCCCGGGGAGCAACGGATGGTTGCCCCCCTTAAACTGTCAAAAAAGGGCTGCTGCGATTGGTGCTGCAAGAGCCTCGCAGAGTTCCGCCGTCCGCAGACGGCGGAACAGAGTCAAAATCGTGTTTTCCGGCGGCGTGTACGTCGGAAAACACTCTGCTCAGGCCGCAAGTGTGCGAGCGAAAGCGAGTGCACGCGGCGGACTGCATCCCCTCGAAAAAATGCCTGCATTTTTGAGAAGCGTGTCGAAGTTTTTCGACACGCTTCGGGGGGCAACGAATGGTTGCCCCCCTTTTTCCGCCCGCTTTCCTTCCCATTGGGGGAAAAATCCGGTATCATGGATGCAGAGAAAGGAGGCCGCACCTATGCAACCCGAGACCACATCCGCACCCGAGACCCTGGGCCGCCGCATCGCCCGGCTCCGGCAGGAACGGGGCCACTCCCAGCGGGACCTGGCCAAAGCGCTCTTTGTCACCCGGCAGGCCGTCTCCAACTGGGAGCGGGACCAGACCCTGCCCGACCTGGAAACGCTGCGTGCCATCGCCGCCTTCCTGGAGGTAGACCTCAACACCCTCTGCGGCTCCGCCCCGGCGGCGGGCCGAAGGAGACGTCCCGGCCCCCGCCAGTGGATGAAAGCGGCCGGGGCGGGTGTCCTGGCCCTGGCGCTGGTTCTCCTGGGGGTCTCCCGTCTGACAGCCCCTGCGCCGGAGGCGGCCCCCATCCCCTCGGCCTCTCCCCCGCCGGAGGAGGTCCTCCCCACCGTCTCCTCCGCGCCGCGCTGCTCCTCCGACCTCCGGGACGAGAACAAGGTCCGGCGGCTCATGGCCGTGGACATCCCCCGGGTTACACGGGATGGATGGTTCACCACCGACGACGACACCGCCGATCTTCTGGCGGCTGATCTGGCCGCCCTGCCCCAGGACCCCGGTCCCATCCCGCTCACCGACGCTCTGGAAACTGATTTTCATCTCTTCGCCCGGCAGTATCAGCTCTCCCTCCTCCCCGGCTGCCAGGACGGCCGCTTTGCCCGCTGGGAGGAGGCCCTGAACTGGATCTGGTGCGCGCCCCTGCGATACCGGCACCCCCACGGAGATGCGCTGTCCGCCGACTATGTGGACCAGGCCGTGGCCCTCTGGTTCGGGGATGCCGTCTATACCCACGGCGCCGCAGGGGATTATTCCTATTCCCACGGGCAGTACCAACCCGCCCCCACCCCGGGCGAGCCGTCGGCCTTTCTGCTCCGCTCTCTGGAGCGGCGGGAGGACGGCTCTCTCCAGGCTGTCCTGGACCGCTTCACCGAGGACGGCCGCTATCAGACGGGCAGTCTGACCCTGCTCCTCCACCTGACCGATGGACAGATCGTCTTTGATGAAGTGCGGCATGAGGCATTGGTCTGAGGGGATAAGTTCTTTTTGGCTCTCTCATTTTGAAGGAAGGACGGCCCCAATCTTCTCTCATTTTGCGAGAACCTATCCACAAAACGGCCCCTTCACTCCTTCATTTTGCGAGAACCAGTGAGAAAAATCCGCCCGTTTCCTTCTCTCATTCTGAGGGAGATATACTACATATAGCCACAGGGGGCGGGAACGCGGGAGGCTTCTCTCCCGTTCTCCACTCCAGGGAAAAGACGTATTCATTGGGCTGGCGCACGTTCTTCCCGGACCGGTGGGAGAGGAAGCCCTTCTCCTCCAGCTCGGTCATGCCCCGCCACAGTCCCGCCGGACAGATGCCGTACTTCTTCCCCACCGCCTGGGGAAAGAGGAAATGCCGCTTCCCGCCGCTCTCCATGGCCATGCAGAGATAGAGCCGCAGGGCATTGCCGCTCAGCTTCTGCACCCGCTTGTCCAGCAGGAGGGAGTTGCCCACCTGGATGAACCGCCCTTCCTTCCCGTCCGACCGGGCGGTCAGCCAGGGGAGCACCGTGCGGGAGGATCTTTTTCGTCCGCTCATGGTATCACCTCATATGTTCTGGATACCCTAGGCGCCCCCGGCGGGAATGGTGCACGTTTGCGTACACCTAACTGAAAAAAGTGCAAAAAGGCCCCCGGAACACTCGGTTCCGGGGGCCGTAAACTTGTGGCGTTTTGCTTAGTACATGCCGCCCATGTCGGGAGCAGCGGGCTCCTTCTTGTCGGCCCTCCCCACGAGAGCCTGTCGGCTCCCGCGGGGTCCCCCTTCCATCTGCTTGGGCGGAATGAATCCGCCCGGCATCAAGGCTTTGCCCAAGGGCAAACCCTTGCTCTGGTGGCCGACAAGAAGGCCCCCGGAACAAATCGTTCCGGGGGCCATAAACTTGGCGATTGCTTAGTACATGCCGCCCATGTCGGGAGCAGCGGGAGCGGAAGCGGCGGGCTCCTTCTTGTCGGCCACCAGGGACTCGGTGGTCAGCAGGGTGGCGGCGATGGAAGCCGCGTTCTCCAGAGCGGAGCGGGTCACCTTGGTGGGATCCACGATGCCGGCGGAGATCATGTCCACATAGGTCTCCTTGTAGGCGTCGAAGCCGTAGCCGACCTTGCCGGACTCACGGATCTTCTCCAGGACCACGGAGCCGTCGATGCCGGCGTTGGCAGCGATCTGCTTCATGGGCTCGGTCAGGGCCTTGGCGATGATGCGCACGCCGGTCTTCTCGTCGCCCTCAACCTCGGGGATGAGCTTCTCCACAGCGGAGACAGCGTTCACATAGGCGGTGCCGCCGCCGGCCACGATGCCTTCCTCAACCGCGGCGCGAGTGGCGTTCAGGGCGTCCTCGATGCGCAGCTTCTTCTCCTTCATCTCCACCTCGGTGGCAGCGCCCACGCGGATGATGGCCACACCGCCGGCCATCTTGGCCAGGCGCTCCTGCAGCTTCTCCTTGTCGTAGTCGGAGGTGCTGATGGCCAGCTCGTTGCGGATCTGATCCACGCGGCCCTTGATGGCCTCGCTGCTGCCGGCGCCGTCCACGATGATGGTGTTCTCCTTCTGGACCTTCACCTGGCGGGCCTTGCCCAGCATGTCGATGGTGGCGTCCTTGAGCTCATAGCCCAGGTCGGCGGAAACCAGGGTGCCGCCGGTCAGGATGGCGATATCCTTGAGCATCTCCTTGCGGCGGTCGCCGAAGCCGGGGGCCTTCACGCAGGCCACGTTCAGGGTGCCGCGCAGCTTGTTGACGATCAGGGTGGACAGAGCCTCGCCCTCCACGTCGTCAGCCACGATCATCAGGGGCTTGCTGGTCTTGACGACCTGCTCCAGCACGGGCAGCAGCTCCTGGATGTTGGAGATCTTCTTATCGGTGATGAGGATGTAGGGATCGTCCAGGACGGCCTCCATCTTCTCGGTGTCGGTGACCATGTAGGGGGTGATGTAGCCGCGGTCGAACTGCATGCCCTCCACGACCTCGCTGTAGGTCTCAGCGGTCTTGGACTCCTCAACGGTGATGACGCCGTCGTGGGAGACCTTCTCCATGGCCTCGGCGATCAGCTTGCCGATGGTCTCGTCGCCGGAGGAGACAGCGCCGACGCGGGCGATGTCATCGCTGCCGTTGACCTTCTGGCTGTTGGCCTTGATGGCCTCGATGGCGGCGGCGGTAGCCTTGGAGATGCCCTTCTTCATGACCATGGGGTTGGCACCGGCAGCCAGGTTCTTCAGGCCCTCGCGGATGATGGCCTGAGCCAGCAGGGTGGCGGTGGTGGTGCCGTCGCCGGCCACGTCGTTGGTCTTGGTGGAGACTTCCTTCACCAGCTGAGCGCCCATGTTCTCAAAGGGATCGTCCAGCTCGATCTCCTTGGCGATGGTCACGCCGTCGTTGGTGATGAGGGGGGCGCCGAACTTCTTCGCCAGCACCACGTTGCGGCCCTTGGGGCCCATGGTGATCTTCACAGTATCGGCCAGCTGGTTGACGCCGCGCTCCAGAGCGTGACGGGCTTCCTCGCCGTAGCAAATGATCTTAGCCATAATGAATTACCTCCAAAAAATGAGATGTTGATACACCGCCGCCGGAGCGGCCGGTGGTTTGTTACTCGACGATGGCCAGAATGTCGCCCTGGCGCACGATGGTGTACTCCACACCGTCAATCTTGACCTGGGTGCCGGAGTACTTGCTGGTGATGACCTTGTCGCCGGCCTTCACGGTCATGACGACTTCCTTGCCGTCCACCACGCCGCCGGGGCCCACTTCGATGACCTCAGCCACTTCGGGCTTCTCCTTGGCAGCGCCGGTGAGGATGATGCCGCCCTTGGTGGTCTCCTCGGCCTCCACCATCTTCAGGACAACGCGGTCAGCCAAAGGCTTGAGTTTCATAACAGGTTCCTCCTTATATGTGATAAATCTTTTTCAAAACAAGTTCAGCGTGTTAGCACTCATTTTACCGGAGTGCTAACACGCTTATTATAATAAACTTAGTTCTACAATTCTGCAAGCCCTAATTTTTAAATTTTTTATGAATGATGGGTGAATTTCCAGGCGAATCTCTCTCAATCTCCCTCAAAGTCTTCTTATCTCTTTTTTTCTCCGGAAATCTCATTTTTTACACCGGAGGCCGGGGCCCAGGAGGCTCCCCTGGGGAACACAAAGTTCACTTTTTTAGCAGAGAGGGCGATGGAGAGCTCATCCGTATCCAGCCGCTCCCCGTCCACATTGACCATGGAGAGCCGGTCGCAGCGCACCTTCATGGACCTGCCCCGCCGGAGGATGACCAGCTCCGGGATCTCCTCCGCCCGGCCCGCGGCGTAGAGCTTCACCAGCCGGGCCACCGTCAGGCGGGAGACCCCCTTCACCAGCAGAAATTCCAGCACCCCGTCGTCGGGGACGGCCCGGGGCGAGGGATGGAAGCCCCCGCCGTAGTAGCGCCCGTTGCAGGCGCACAGCAGGGAGAAGTCCCCGGCAAAGGTCTCCCCGTCCACCTCCACCTCGTAGGGGCGGGCGATGCCGGCGATCAGGTTCTTCACCAGAGAGAGCTGGTAGGCCATGGGACCGCTGACCATGGGATAGCGCCGGAACTGGGCCATGCCCAGCCCGATGCGGGCGTCAAAGCCCACCGAGCAGATGTTGAGGGAGAGGCGGCCGTTGCAGTCCATCAGGTCGGCGGCGGCCTGGTCACCGTAGACCAGCTCCTTCAGATCATAAAAGCGCCCCCGGTCCTGCCCGAAGAGCCGGAGAAAGTCGTTGCCCGACCCGCAGGGGTACTGGGTCACGGCGGCGTTGGGATACCCGGCGGCCCCGTTGACCACCTCGTTGAGGGTGCCGTCGCCCCCGCAGGCGTAGATGCGCACGCTCTCCCCCGTCTCGGCGGCCGCCCGGGCCAGCTCCACGGCGTGGCCGGGGTAGTCGGTCACCCTGGCCTCCCATGCCACCCCCAGGGGGTCCAGGGTGTCGGCCAGCCGGGCGATCATCTCCTGGCTGCGGTCATACTGCCCCGCGGAGGGGTTGAGCACAAACAAATGCTTCATGGTCCATCCATCCTACTGTGTTCAGATTCCCATTCAAAAGAGGGTGATACGCTGTTCCATCCGGGCCATGCGCGCGGCGATGCCGGCGGCCTCGGCGCGGGTGACCGTATCCCCGGGCCGGAAGGTGAGCTTCCCGTCGCTCCCGGCCAGCACCCCCTTGGCGTAGAGGGCGTAGATGTCGTCGGCGGCATAGTCCCCGGCCTTCACGTCGGGGACGGAGGCCTTCACCCGCTCCAGGCTGTTCTTCTCGGGGATGGCCCGGCCCAGGGAGGTGGAGGCGAAGATGTGGGCCATCTCGGCCCGGGTGACGGGGCGTTCATAGTCCAGGAACTCCCCCCGCCGGAGGATGCCGCTGGCCACGCAGTAGTCCACCGAGGAGCGGTACCACACCGCCCCGGAGACGCTCTGCTGGTGGAAGTTGTCCCCCCGCTGGCGGCTCTCCATGCAGGCGGCCAGGCGCACCGCCTCGGCCACGGTCATGGTACGGTCCGGGGCGAAGCGGTTGTCCCCCACGCCCTCCATGAGCTCCAGGTTGTAGGCCAGGTCCACCCACAGATCGTACCAGGACCGGGGGGACACGTCGGAAAAGTCGGGCAGCCGTCCCCGGTTGAGGGGGAAGCGGGCCGAGGGGACCTGCCGCTCCAGCATGAGCTGGTTGATCTGGTAGAAGGGGAGGACGGTGGTCTCCCCGTCCTTGGTGAGGAGGAGGGCCTCTCCCCCGCTCACCTCGGTCAGCCGGGCCGAGTCATAGACGAAGTCGTAGAAGATCTGGGTGGTCCCGCCCTTCCCGTCTGGGAAGGGCAGCAGGCTCACCACACCCCATTTGGTCCCCTTCTGGGCGATGTACAGCCCGCCGGTCATGTGGAAGAGGGAGCCGTATTCCGGCTGGATCAGGTAGGTCCCGTCCTGCCGGATGACCCCCAGCCGGTCGCCCAGCTGGACCTGGCCCAGCCCCAGGGTGAAGTCCAGCACCGAGGTGTACTGCATGGGGATGACCACCTCCCGCCGGGCGTTGGCGTATCCGAATTTCCCGTCCGGGCTCTGGGCCTTGGCCATGCCCTCCTGGTAGCCCCAGATGGTCACCCCGGCGGGAGCGGCCCCCGCGCCCAGAGGAAGGAGGGCGCACAGAGCCAGCGCAGCCAGCCCCGCTCGGGCGGCTTTGGTCCAACGATGGGCCATTTTCCATTCCTCCCCGTAATTTATTCTCTCTTATTTCCTGTCTGTATACTGAAATAGGTCACATTTTAACATGCCGTTATAGAGCTTGCGGCGTTTGTCCGCCGTGCGGCCGAAGGTGCGCTCGAACTCCGTGTGGGAGGAGAGGACCGAGACCTTCCACCCATGCGGCAGGCCCCGCACGGCCTGTCCGAAGGCCCGGTAGAGCTCCTCGGCCTCCTGCTTCTCCAGGATGCGCTCGCCGTAGGGCGGGTTGGTGACGATGCGCCCGTATGGGTCGCTCCGGTGGAAGGTGCGGGCGTCGGCCACCTCGAAGCGGACCAGGTCCTCCACGTCGGCCTTGACCGCGTTGTCCCGGGCGATGGCCACGGCGGCGGGGTCCATGTCCCCGCCCCAGATGTCGTAGTGCCCGTCAAACTCCTTGTCCATGGCCTCGTCGGCCCCCTCCATCCACACCTTGGCGGGGAGCCAGTCCCACTTCTGGGCGGCGAAGGAGCGGCTCAGGCCGGGGGCCCGGTTCTTGGCGATGAGGGCGGCCTCGATGGGGATGGTGCCGCTGCCGCAGAAGGGGTCGCAGAAGGGGTCCCTCCCCCGGTAGCGGGAGAGGAGCACCATGGCGGCGGCCAGGGTCTCCCGCAGGGGGGCCGCCACGCCCACCGCCCGGTAGCCCCGCTTGTGGAGCCCGGCGCCGCTGGTGTCCAGCATGAGGGTGACCTCGTCCTTGAGGATGGAGAACTGGATCTGGTGGAGGGCCCCGGTCTCGGGGAGCTTCTCCAGGCCGTACTTGGCCCCCAGGCGGGCGCACACGGCCTTTTTCACGATGGACTGGCAGGCGGGGACCGAGTGGAGGGCCGAGTTCAGGGAGTGGCCCTTCACCGGGAAGGCGCCCTCCCGGGGAATGAATTCCTCCCAGGGCAGGGCGCGCACCCCCTCAAAGAGGGCGTCGAAGTCCCCGGCGTAAAAGCGGCCCAGGACGATCAGCACCCGCTCGCCGGTGCGCAGGTTCAGGTTGACCCGGGCGATGTCGGCGGGGGTGGCGTCGCAGAAGACCCGGCCGTTCTCGGCCCGGACGTTGGGCAGGGAGAGGCGGCGCAGCTCCTCCGCGGCCAGGCCCTCCAGGCCGAAGAGGGTGGGGACGACAAGTTGCAGGTTGGTCATCATCGAGACATACTCCATTTCCTATACAAAATACAAATACCGGTCTGTCAATTCAAGTGCACTCTTTTGATTTCAGGCACTATCGCCTCGCAGAGTTCCGCCGGGCGCAGACGGCGGAAGAGGGTCAAATCGTGTTTTCCGGCGGCGTGTACGTCGGAAAACACTCTGCTCAGGCCGCAAGTGTGTGGCCCTTCGGGCCATGCGCGCGGCGGCCTGCATCCCCTCGAAAAAATGCTTGCATTTTTGAGAAGCGTGTCGAACCCAGTTCGACACGCAGCTATGTTTCCCGTCCAGTATATCTGATTTTCCCCCGCAAGGCAAACCCTTTTGGACCGCGGACGCGAAAAGAGGCGATTTCACGCGCCCGGATGGGCCCAAGGGGGCAAAGCCGTCCAAAATCCGCCCCAACCGCCCCGGAAGGGCTGTGGATTTTCCACAGGGAATATGGTATGATACCACCAAGGTTTCCGGAAATCCCCGGCAACCCCCATTCCGCTCCGGTCTCCCCGTTCCGGAGCCCATGAAAGGAGGGACGCGTATGCTCCCAACCATTCTCTGGCTGGTGGCCCTGGTGGTCTTTCTGGTGGTGGAGGGCCTCACGGTGGGCCTGGTCTCCATCTGGTTCTCTGCCGGTGCGCTGGCCGCGCTGCTCCTCTCCCTCGGAGTGGAGAACATCTGGGCACAGATCGCCTGCTTCCTGGCGGTGTCCGCCCTGTGTCTGGCGGCCTTCCGGCCCATGGCCCTCAAGTACCTGAACCCCTCCCGGCGCACCCCCACCAACGCCGACCGGGTTCTGGGCATGGAGGGCGTGGTCACCCAGGCCATCGATAACCTCCGCTCCACCGGCACGGTCCAGGTCCGCGGCATGGACTGGTCGGCCCGCAGCGCCGGGGAGGAGACCATCCCCGCCGGTACCCGGGTGCGGGTGGTGCGCATGGAGGGCGTCAAGCTCTTTGTGGAGCCGGTAGGCGCCCCTGCCGCTGTGTCTCAGCCCTAAGTCATCCCCCTGTTCCCAAACCACATTGGAAGAAATGCGTAAGAGGAGGAATTGTACATGTTACCCATTATTCTGAGTATCCTGGGCGTCCTGATCCTGCTGATCCTGGTCATCAATATCAAGTTCGTACCCCAGTCCAAGGCCTACGTCATCGAGCGCCTGGGCGCTTTCCACGAGGTCTGGGGCGTGGGTCCCCACTTCAAGGTCCCCTTCTTTGAGCGGGTGGCCAAGGCGGTCTCCCTCAAGGAGCAGGTGGTGGACTTCGCCCCCCAGCCGGTCATCACCAAGGACAACGTCACCATGCAGATCGACACCGTGATCTACTTCCAGATCACCGATCCCAAGCTCTACACCTACGGTGTGGAGCACCCCATGAGCGCCATTGAGAACCTGACCGCCACCACCCTGCGCAACATCATCGGCGAGCTGGAGCTGGACCAGACCCTCACCAGCCGTGACATCATCAATACCAAAATGCGCACCCTCCTGGACGAGGCCACCGACCCCTGGGGCATCAAGGTCAACCGGGTGGAGCTCAAGAACATCATCCCGCCCAGAGAGATCCAGGACGCCATGGAGAAGCAGATGAAGGCCGAGCGCGAGCGCCGGGAGTCCATCCTCCAGGCCGAGGGTCAGAAGCAGTCCCAGATCCTGGTGGCCGAGGGCGAGAAGCAGTCGGCCATCCTGCGGGCCGACGCGGCCAAGCAGGCCGCCATCCTGGAGGCCGAAGGCAAGGCCGAGGCCATCCTCAAGGTGCAGCAGGCCCTGGCCGACTCCATCGAGATGCTCAACAAGGCCAACCCCAACGACCAGGTGGTCAAGATCAAGGCGCTGGAGGCCTTCCAGGCCGCCGCCGACGGACGGGCCACCAAGATCATCATTCCCAGCGAGATCCAGGGTCTGGCCGGTCTGTGCGCCAGCGCCAAGGGCGTCTTCGACTCCATGGAGCCCAACCCCCCCGCCAAGAAATAACCCCATACGCGCACAAAGGGCGTGCCGGAACTCCGGCACGCCCTCGTTTTCTTTATTTTTTTATTTTTCCTTTTCCACGAACTCGGCGTCCTCCTCGGGGAGGACCTCCACCCGGATCTCCATGACCCGGCGGTGGTCCACCCGGGTGACCGTCACGTCCAGGCCCTCGGCCTGGAAGCGGTCCCCCTCCTCGGGGACCCGGCCGATCTGTTCCATGACCCAGCCGGAGACCGTATTGGCATCGCACTCGCCCCGGATGGAGAAGAGGTCGAAGAGATCGGTGAGGTCGGCGTTGCAGGAGATGAGGTAGCTGCCGTCCTCCTGCTTCTTGAACTCCTCGATGACCTCGTCGTGCTCGTCCCAGATCTCGCCCACCAGTTCCTCCACGATGTCCTCCAGGGTGACCAGGCCCTCGGTGCCGCCGTACTCGTCCACCACGATGACCATGTGGGCCTTCTCCTTCTGGAGGATGCGCAGCAGGTCCGAGATCTTGGTGTTTCCGGTGGTGTAGAGCACGTTGCTCATAAAGGAGCTCACATCCTCCCGGCCGCGGAAGCGGGCGGCGTGGAAGTCCTTCTCGTGGATCACGCCCACCACGTCGTCGATGTCCTCATGGTAGACCGGAATGCGGGAGAAGCCGCTCTCGGCAAAGACCCGGGCGATCTCGTCCATGGAGTCGGTGTCCTCCACCGCCACGATGTCCACCCGGGGGGTGAGGATCTCCTCCACCTCCAGGTCGTTGAACTCGATGGCGGCCCGGATGAGCTGGCTCTCGTGCTGGTCCAGCCCGCCCTCGGTCTCGGCCTGGTCCACCATGGTGACCAGCTCCTCCTCGGTGATGCCGTCGTTGGAGGCGTTATGGAAGAGCTTGGAGAGCAGGCGCTTCCACTGGCTGA
This sequence comes from Pseudoflavonifractor sp. MCC625, assembly GCF_018784545.1. Lineage (NCBI taxonomy): Bacteria > Bacillati > Bacillota > Clostridia > Eubacteriales > Oscillospiraceae > Pseudoflavonifractor > Pseudoflavonifractor sp. MCC625. Next base: position 176,838 of record NZ_WQOJ01000023.1, read on the forward strand.
AGAGGAAGTTGGCCGGGGTCAGCACCACCATGAAAAAGCGCAGCAGGGGCGCGGAGAACATGGCGAAGGCCTCGGGGGACTCCTTGGCCAGGCTCTTGGGGGAGATCTCGCCAAAGATCAGGATCACAATGGTGAGCACCACGGTGGAAACGGCGGGGCCGCTCTGTTCGTCCAGCAGCTTCACGAAGAAGAGGGTGGACACGGTGGTGGCCGTGATGTTCACGATGTTGTTGCCGATCAGGATGGTGGAGAGGAGCTTGTCATAGCTCTCTGCCAGCGCTAAGGTGCGGGCGGCCCGCTGGTCGCCGTTGTCCGCCCGGCTCTTGAGCCGGATGCGGTTGAGGGAGGTAAAGGCCGTCTCGGTGGCGGAAAAGTAGGCCGACATGGCCACCAGGATCACGATTGCGATCAACATTCCAATACTGTCACTGCCCATAGGGGAACTCATCAACTCCATTTTCATCATAAGATTGGTTTTCGTCTCAACGCAGGAAAGGACAGCCCTATCTCACCATCGGAGTAAGGCTGTCCTAAAAATCGCTCGATTCTGTTGACACAAGGGAGGTTCGTCCACCTGGGCTCACCTGCTCCTTCCACACAGATTGGATGCGCCTGCATCATTGTGAGACAGTATAGCATATTCCCCTCCAAATTGCAAGCGGCCCGCCCCGATTCCGCTTTGTAAGCTATTTTTACAGAAAGAAACCATTTTCATTGTGTTTTTGCCCAAAATAAATACCAGTTATTCAAAAATAGACGGCGTAGTCCACAAGAATTTCTTCCATACTTCCCCCCTGTCGGGGGGTGTGCTATAATGACTTTCAATATAGAGGAAACACTCGCCTCCCGCCGTTTCTCCCGGGCGGGGGAACCAATCTCCGAAAGGGACGTGAACTGGTATGAATCGACTTTTTACCCTGCAATCGGCGCTGCTGACCCGTCTGGGGTCCGGGGAAGAGGCAGCCTGGACCGCCCTGCACATGGCCAGCGCAGGGACCATCGCCTGGAACATGGCCGAGGAGCTGGGGGACGACCCCTGCCTGGCCGCCTGTGCCGCGTCCCTGAAGATCTGCGCGGGCGTCTTCTCCGACGGGGAGGATCTGCGCAGCTTCCTCCACCTGCTCGCCCGCTTCAGTGACAGCGAGTGCGAGTCCCTGGCCGCCGTGGTGGCGGGGGAGTGCGCCGCTCCCCAGGACGCCGCTCTGGCCGACACCGCCCAGAGTGCCCAGGTGGTCGCCGCCCGGCAGTACGGCCAGCCCTTCGCCGACGAGGAGGAGCAGGCCCGCTATCACCGCTGGACCCACCGCCACGCGCTGTCCTTCTAAAAAACATTGCCCCGATATACCGAGAGCCTGTTGCAGAAGTTTTCTGCAACAGGCTCTTTTTCTGTCACTCATGTATGCTCCATGCCGCAGAGGCCTCTCAAAAATGCTTGCATTTTTGAGAATCAGGCTCCTGTGTGGATCTCCATATCCGGGTGGACCTGGTGGATGAGGTCGGCCAGCTCCTGTTTTTCCTCCGGCGTGGGCTCCCGCAGCTTTTCGAAGAAATAGACCGTGATGCCGTCACTCTCCAGCACGAAGGTCTCATCCAGCTTCCGGTAGGCCCCGGCGATGGCCTCCCCCTCCAGCAGACAGTGGGCGGGGGCCCAGACCACCTGCTGGTTCTCCTCCCCCAGGTGGAGCTGGATGGGATCGGCCACGGCCAGGATGTCGCAGGTGTAGATGCTGTCCCAGAAGCCGTCCCGCTGGTCCACGGCGGCCAGGTTGACCAGATACTCGTCCCGGTCCACGTCGGACACCCGGGGCAGGTTGAGGGAGTCCTCCGCGTTGACCAGGGCGCTCTGGTTCAGGACGAAGGAGGAGGCCAGCACCCCCACCTTCTTCCCCTCCGCTCCGAACTCGTCCAGGCGGCGGATGAGCTCCACCATCTCATAGGCGTCCTCCCGCCGGGGCGGGGCGTAGGAGAAGGTGGGCAGCATCTGAATGAGGGGATAGTCCTGGATGATCCCCGACTGCACCCGGGGCAGGGCGGGACTCAGGGCGGTGGGGAGCACGATGGCCGCCGTCAAAATCACGCCCAGTCTTCCCCGTCCGGCCAGGTAGTGGAAGCCCAGCAACAGCAGGCAGGCCAGGGCCGGGGCGTAGAGGAGCAGGTGCTGCTGTCCGTGGGACTGGACATGGACGAAGAGGAAGGCGCACACCGCCGGCTCCAGCAGGAGGAAGAGGGCCTGCCGCCGGGTGGCCTTCCCCCGGCACAGCCACAGCCCCAGGGCCACTGCCGCCAACAGGAGGAAGAGCCCGTAGTACCGCTGGAGGATGCGCACATCCACCCCCAGTCCCAGGTCATAGGCGGCGTACATCTGGGCGTAGTCGGCCAAGAGGCGCCCCGAGACGAAGGTCTGGAGGAAGTAGAGCAGCGGGAAGACGAAGCCGCACAGGTACCCCAGCACCGGGGCCGGGGAGCGGCGGAAGGCGAGGGCCTCCACGCACAGGACCAGCAGGAAGGCCAGGGCGTAGAAGGCGTACCACCGCCGCAGCACCACCGCCCCGGCGGCCAGCAGTCCGATCAGCAGATAGCGGGAGAAGCGGCCCTTCCCCGGCTCCTTCAGGTGGAGGAGGAGGGCCCCCAGAGCCACCGCGGTCCCGGCGATGTCCACATAGCCGGTCACCGAGGTGTAAAAGAGGGAGGGCAAGGCCAGCATCCCGGCGGCCGGGAGCCAATAGCCCCGGGGGCGCAGGCTGCGGGCGTACCCCCAGATGAGCAGCAGGGTGGGAAAGAGGCAGAAATTCCCGATGGACATGAGATAGACCAGCCGGGAGGGCCCGAAGAGCAGGGCAAAGGGGACGCACAGCAGGCCGATGGTGTCGTTGTAGTCGGTGGTAAAGATGGACTCATACACCCGGCTCAGGGCGGCGGCCACCCCCTGGTCCCGGAAGGTCTCGGCCAGGGAGTAGGTGCTGCGCCAGTAGATGGCGCTGTCCCAGCTGTAAATGGTGGCGCTCCCCCGGGCATAGGCGTAGACCAGCAGGTTGACCAGCCCCCACAGGACCAGGATGGCGCACACATCCCGCCGGGAGAGGCCCCGCAGCCACGCCCCCGCCCCGCCCAGGCACTCCCGCAGGGCGAAGAGCAGGTGCAGGAGGAAGAGGGCCAGCAGCACCCCGCCCCCTGCCAGGACCAGCAGGTTCATCCCCCGGGAGAGGGCGATCCCGCCCCCCTCCACAGCCCGGTCCAGCACCAGCCCCCGGAAGCGCAGGGCAAAGACCACGCACAGGGGGTAGAGGACCCACCCCGCCCGCTGCCCGCCGAAGGCGTACCGGGCCAGATGGCCGTTCACCAGGGGGGCGCACAGCCCGCCCAGCAGGGCCAGCAGGGGCCCCAGGGCCAATGCCGCCCCCAGCGGCAGGGTGATGCCCCGGGCCTGGACCAGAAAGGCCGCCAGGCGCACCCCCAGGAAGAGGCCGGCGGCCAGTCCTCCCAGGGCATAGCATGCCCGGGCGGCCCAGGGCGTCTTTTCCGCTCTCTCGTGCATGGAAGTCCCTCCTCGGTGACAGATGGCCCCCCGTCCGGCGGGACGGAGGGCAAGATTGCTTCTATTATAGCAAACTCTCCGGCGAGAATCAGCCCCCTTCCCCGGCAAAAAGGCCCCCTCTCTTTGTGAAAAAATAAATTAGACGAATCGTGAAAAAAATCACAGATTCGCCCGGCTTCTTTTTGGATGTTTTGACCGTTTCCTAGATTCTCTTCTCCATTTTATTTGTAATACTTCACAGTTTACTTTTTGTACTTTTGACATCAAACTTATTGTTAGATAAGAAAACAAATTGTTAGGATGAGTATCTATGGGCATCTACGTCATCACCGGCGGCTCCAGCGGCATCGGCAAGCGCACGGTGGAAATCCTGAAGGAGCGGGGCCATGAGACCGTCAACATCGACCTGAAGGACGGGGACATCAACGCCAACCTGGCCACCCCCGCCGGGCGCTCCGCCGCGCTGGAGGAGCTGCACCGCCGCTACCCGGACGGCATCGACGCCATGATCTGCAACGCGGGGGTCAACCGGAACATTCCCCTCATCATCTCCCTGAACTACTTCGGAGCCACCGAGATGGCCGCGGGAGCCTTCGACCTTCTGAAGAAAAAGGGCGGCAGCTGTGTGGTCACCTCCTCCAACTCCATCGTCCAGGGCGCGGCCCGGATGGACGTGGTGGGCATGCTCAACAACCAGGCCGACGAGGCGCGCATCCTGGAGCTGGTGAAGGACTATGACCCCCGTGCGGCCCACTCCTTCTATGCGGCCACCAAGTACGCCCTGGCCCGCTGGGCCCGGCGGATGAGCGCCAGCTGGGGGGCCCAGGGGGTGCGGCTCAACGCGGTGGCCCCCGGCAACGTCCGCACCGCCATGACCGACGGCCTCTCCCCCGAGCAGCGCGCGGCTGTGGAGGCTCTGCCCGTGCCCGTCAACTATGAGAGCGGCGAGCTGATGGACCCCAGTGACATCGCCAACGCCATCGCCTTCCTGGCCTCCCCCGAGGCCCACGGCGTCAACGGCGTGGTGCTCTTTGTGGACGGCGGGACCGACGCGCTGCTCAACTCGGAAAAAGTGTATTGAGGAGGGACCTGCTATGATCATCGCTGATTTTGTCCGCGCCCTTCAGGCAAAGGATCACAAGGCCATGGCCGCCTGTTTTGCCGACGAGTGCCGCCTGTTCGACTACTGCCCCCTGCGCATCAAGAATGAGAACTACTACATCTACGGCCGCTGGGCGGTGGAGATGTTCTACCACAACAAATTCGTCCTGGGCGGACTGTCCGTGCTGGACCCCCGCATCGTGGACGAGCGCACCGTGAACCTCTACATCAACTACGGCGGCCAGGTCAACCACGCTCTGGCCACCATCGAGAGCTATGACCCGGTCTCCGGTCTCATCCGGGAGCTGGTCATCCGTCCCGCCTGATAAAACAAAGCGTGTCGAAAAACTTCGACACGCTTCTCAAAAATGCAAGCATTTTTTCGAGGGGATGCAGGCCGCCGCGCGCATGGCCCGAAGGGCCACACACTTGCGGCCTGAGCAGAGTGTTTTCCGACGTACACGCCGCCGGAAAACACGATTTGACCCTCTTCCGCCGTCTGCGGACGGCGGAACTCTGCGAGGCTCCTGCATCTAAAATCGCAGAAATCCATTTTATCGACGGCCTGAAGCCCGCCGGACTTTTCCGTCCGGCGGGCCTATTTTATGGATATTCTACTTCCACCAGGGTGAGCCCCTGGGGCGGGGCGGTGGGACCGGCGGCGGAGCGGTCCCGGGCGGCCAGAATGGCCGCCATCTCCTCAGGGGCGCGCTTTCCGGTGCCCACCTCCAACAGAGTTCCCGTGAGGATGCGCACCATGTGGTAGAGGAACCCGTCCCCGTGGAAGGTGAGGTCCAGGTCGTCCCCCCGGCGCACAATCCGGATGGCGTCCACCGTGCGCACGGTGGACTTCTTGAAGCGCCGGTTGGAGCAGAAGGAGCGGTAGTCGTGCCGTCCGGTCAGGACGGCGGCCGCCCGCTCCATGGCCGCCAGGTCCAGCGTCTCCTCCACCCGGAGCTGGTACTTCCGGCGGAACACGTCGGGGGCATCCCCCAGGCGGATGGCGTAGCGGTAGGTCTTGCCCACGGCGTTGAGCCGGGCATGGAAGCGCTCCCCCGCCGGTTCCACCCCGATCACGGCGATGTCCTCGGGGAGATAGCGGTTGAGATAGGCGCGCACCTCCCCGGGCTCCCATGTGCCCGGCAGGCGGACGCTGGCCACCTGGCCCAAGGCGTGGACCCCCGCGTCGGTGCGCCCGGCGCCGTGGATCTCCACCGCCTCCCCCGCCATGCGGGAGAGCACCCCCTCCAGCTTGCCCTGGATGGTGTTGCCTGTGTTGCCCTGGCGCTGCCAGCCGTCGTAGCGGGTGCCGTCGTATTGGATGGTGAGCTTCAGATTCATGGTCGTTCCCTCCGGCAAAAAGGCCGCACCTGCGGATCTCTCCGGCAGGTGCGGCCCTCCTGTGCGTTGTTTACTCCGCGTTCAGCTCGTGCAGGAAGTTGATCAGGCGGATCTGGTCGTTCTTATCGTTGGCGAAGAGCTCCAGAGAAGAGCCGGACTCCTGGATCAGACGGCCGATGGCGATGTACTGAGACATGGAGGACTTCAGGTTGAAGATATCCCCCTCCAGGGACTTCAGGTAGACCTCGTGCTCGCAGGAGTTGACCACGTCGATAAACTTCTGGACATCCTTAATATTGGTCAGGCGCATGAAAAATTCCCTCCTTTATTGAATGGTTCTATCGCAGGCTGTAAAACAGATTTTCACCGGCTTTAGTATAGCATAGATCCCCCCGCCCGGCAACGGTACGATGTGGAAAATAAACTGGCGATTCTTGCCCTTTTCTGAACTGTTTTTCACAAAGCCGCGGCTTTTTGGATGGATTTTCCTCCATCCGGTGCCCTTCTGCCCGCCTCTGGGAGGAGGGCTCTCCTTCCGGTTCTGAATTTCCCTTTCCCGGCATAGGATACATCGACAAGGGCCGTCCCCGCCGGGGACACGCCGCTGAAACAGAGGAGTGTATCGCTATGAATGTCACGTGCAAGCAGACCATTCCCCTCCTGACCCGGGTGGTGGTGACCGCCGGCGCCTGTGTGGGCTGCCGCCCGGCCATCCGGCCCGAGGGCACCATCGTGGAGGTGGGGGAGGAGGGCGTGTTCCGGGTACTCTTTGAGGACGGCACCCGCCGTTGGTATCGGGCGGAGGAGCTCTCCCTCTCCCGCCCCCGCTGACCCGCTCTCCCGCCGCGCAGACGCGCCCCCGGTTCCGCTGGTTTGGAACCGGGGGCGCACTTCTTTTTTCAGGATCACTGCCCCATCTGGCACACCTGCATCCGGGTGCGCAGGATGGCGCCGGGACTCATGGACAGCTCGTCGATCCCCAGGTCCAGGAAGGTCTGGAGGAGGGACGGGTCGGCCCCCAGCTCGCCGCAGATGCCGATCCAGATGCCCGCCCGGTGGGCGTTCTCGGCGGCCATGGCGATGAGGCGGAGCACCGCTCGGTGCTCCGGGTCGTCAAAGCAGGCCACGCTGGCGTTCTGGCGGTCCAGGGCCAGGGTGTACTGGGTCAGGTCGTTGGTGCCCACGCTGAAGAAGTCCACCTGCCGGGCCAGCTCCTCGCTGAGGAGGGCGGCAGCCGGGGTCTCGATCATGATGCCCAGCTCCACATCTCCGGCATAGGGGATGCCCTCGGCGTCCAGCTCCCCCCGGACGGCGGCGGCCGCCTCCAGGACGGAGCGCACCTCGGCGGGTGAGGTGATCATGGGGAACATGATGGCCAGCTTCCCGTAGACCGACGCCCGGTACAGGGCCCGCAGCTGGGTGCGGAAGACCTCCGGTCGGGTCAGGCAGATGCGGATGGCCCGCATGCCCATGGCGGGGTTCTCCTCGGGAGGGAGCTGGAAGTAGTCGGCCTGCTTGTCGGCGCCGATGTCCAGGGTGCGGATGACCACCCGCTTGCCCCCCATCCGCTCCAGCACGTCCCGGTAGGCACTCAGCTGGGTCTCCTCATCGGGGTAGTCGCTGCGCTGGAGGTAGAGGAACTCGCTGCGGAAGAGACCGATGCCCTCGGCGTCTCCCGCCAGGGCGGCCTCGATGTCCTCCGGGCCGCCCACGTTGGCGCACAGCTCGATCTTCCGCCCGCCCCGGGTCACGCTGGCCCGGCCCCGGTAGCACTCGGCCTCCGCCCGCTCGGCGCAGGCGGCGCTCTGCCGGGCCTCAAATTCCGCCCGGACCGCCCCGTCGGGGGCCACGACCACCTCGCCGGTGCTCCCGTCCACCGCCACCTCCCGGCCCTGGGAGAGCAGCTCCAGGGAGCGGCCCAGGCCCACCACCGCCGGGATGCCCATGGTGCGGGCAAAGATGGCCGTGTGGGAGTTGACCGAGCCGCCCGCCGTCACGAAGGCCAGCACCTTGCTCCGGTCCAGGCGGGCGGTCTGGCTGGGGGCCAGGTCCTCGGCGGCCAGGACGGCCGGCTCAGTGAGGACCAGGGCCTCCTCCTCCGTCCCGTTCAGGATGTGGATGAGCCGCGCGCCGATGTCCAGCACGTCGGCGGTCCGGCCCTGCATATAGTCGTTGTCCATGGCGGCGAAGGCGGCGGCCGCGTCCCGGGAGGCCTCCTGCACGGCATAGGCCGCGTCGGCTCCGTCACGGATGCGCTCCTCCACCCCCTCGCAGAAATCCGGGTCCTCCAGCACCATCTGGTGGATCTGGAAGAGCAGGGCGTTCTCCTCCCCCAGGGTCTCCAGCGTCTGCTGGTAGATCTCCTCCAGCTCCACGCCGGCCTGGGCACGGGCCGCTTCAAAGCGCGCCAGCTCCTCCTCGGGCACGGCGCCGCTCCTGGGCCGGAGCTCGGCCGGGCCGCTCCCCAGGCGGTGGATGGGGCCGATGGCCACGCCACGGCTGACCCCCTGTCCATGTAATGTGGTCATAGTCCATGTCCCTCCTGTAAAAACGAGCCGGACGGCAGGTCTGCCGCCCGGCTTGCTCGGTTTCGATCAGAAGATGCCGACCATTCCGCCGACAAAACCGATCACGACCAGACCCAGCATGATCTGGATGGAAGTGAACTTCTCCTTCCGCAGCAGAGCGTAGACGCCCAGGGTCACGCCCAGAGGCAGAAGACCCGGCATGATCGCGTCAAAGAGCTGGCTCTGCAGATCGAAGGCCTGCTCTCCGATGTTGAAGGCGATGGCGGTCTTGAAGCTGACGGAGGTGGCCACCAGGCCGCCCATGACGGTACAGCCCAGGATGCCCGCCGCGCCGATGAGCTGCTTCATCCGGCCGCCGGCCAGCATGGCGGTGATGGCGCTGCTGCCCAGGGAATAGCCCTTCATCCAGCAGTTGTAGGCGATGAGCATCAGGATGATGGGCAGGCCGATGAGGACCAGCAGGGGCCCGAAGAGGTTTCCGGTGCTGCCGAAGCTGATACCCAGAGCCACCACCAGGGGGATGATGACGCCCTGGTCCAGCGCGTCGCCGATACCGGCCATGGGGCCCATCATACCGGTCTTGACGGCGTTGATGGCCTCGTCGCTGATCTCGGCTCCGTTGGCCCGCTCCTCCTCCATGGAGATGACGGCGCCGTGGATGACCGCGCCCACGTTGGGGTTGGTGTTGAAGAAGGTCAGGTGGCGCTGAAGGCCGGCGATCTTCTCCTCCCGGTCGGGATAGAGCTTTTTGATGATGGGCGCCATGCACATGGCGAAGGCGCCGCCCTGCATGCGCTCGTAGTTGTAGTTGGCGTGAGAGAAGAACTGCCACAGCCAGTAGGAGCGGCGGATGTCCTTCTTGTCCAGATGGACTTTCTTATCGGCCGCCTGGACCGCATTGTTTTCCACATTAGCCGCCATAGCTCGCATCCTCCTTCTGATTCATCTGCATGTAGATGAGGGCAAAGACCAGTCCGAACATGGCCACGCCCACGATGCTGATCTGGAAGTAGGCCACCAGCAGGAAGCCCACCAGCAGGAAGGGCATGGTCTCGTTCTTCAGGATGGCACGCAGGTTCAGGCCGATGCCCAGGGCGGGCAGCAGGCCGCCCACCACCTCCAGGGCGTGGAGGATGTTGGTGCCCTGCACCACGTTCAGGAAGCTCTCCATCAGAGGCACGCCGGCCATGAGGATGACCACGGCCACGATGACCTTGAAGACCAGCATCATCACGGCGCTGGGCAGCCAGTTCATGAGCATGACGCCCTTCTCATCGCCCTTGGCCGCATAGCTGTCGGCCCAGTGGACGAAGAAGGAGTCGATGGTCATCTTGCCGACCCACCAGATGGTGCCCAGCAGGCCCAGGGGAACGGCGATGGCCAGAGCCACTTCGGTGCTGACGTTGGTGGCGATGGCCAGGGCGGTGCCGATGTAGCCGGCCACGGCCATGTCGGAGGGCATGGAGCCGCCTACGTTCAGGTGGCCCAGATAGATCAGGTTGATGGTGGCGCCGATGATGGTGCCCGTCACGGGATCGCCCATGACCAGGCCCGTCAGGAAGCCTGCCACAATGGGACGCTGGAGCACGTAATATCCTTCACCGAAGAACCAGGGTGCGTCGGAGAGATAGTAGAGCACTCCGATAATCAGGGCTTGCAACCAACTCATAACAAATGACCTCCTCTTTTCATTCGCTCAGAATCCGGGACAATCTATCAGTACGGCGGGCAACGCCCTCCTTTCGTCCCCCGCCGTCGGTTCCCCGCGGAGTTTTCATGGGCGCGCAGGAGAAAATACAGGTGTTACAGCTTGACCTTGTCGATCTCGATGCACTTGCCGTCGGGCACGATCTGGCAGAACACCCGCACCCCCTTGGCGGCGATGGCCTGGAGCTGTTCCAGCTCGGCGGGAGAGACCTGGATGTTGCGCAGGATCATCTTCCGGCCGGCCACATAGCCCATGCCGCCCAGGTTGAGCTCCTTCATGGGGGCGCCGCCCTCCAGCAGGCGCTGCATCACATCGGGGGTCTTGGCCAGTACGATGGTGCGCAGCTCGGGGGGATCGTTGGCGATGGCCTCCAGGGCCTGCTCCACCGTGTAGATGTGTACGTCGTAATCCCGGGGGACCGCCATCTTCATGACCTGACACAGGAACTGGTCCTGGGCGGTCTTGTCGTCCACTACGAAGATCCGGGTGGCCTGATAGACCTTGCTCCACCCCGTCATCACCTGTCCGTGGATCAGGCGGTCGTCAATGCGGTAAAATACCACGCTCATACGGTTCCCTCCCTTTCTGCGATGACCTGCTCGGCGTTGACAAAGCCCTCCCGTCCGGCCTCGGTGGCCGCTGCGATGAGCTCCCCGGCCTCCATCTCTTCCCGGAGGGTGAGCAGCTCCAGCAGGGCGGGCAGATTGTAACCCGACAGGGCGTGCACATGGTGCTTCATCACCATCAGCATGGCGGTGTTGGACGGCGTGCCGCTGGGCAGGTCGGCCAGGATCAGGGTGTGATCCGGGTCTCCGAAGGCGTCGATGGCCTGCTCCAGCTTGAGGGAGAAGGTCTCCACCGTGTCGCCCGGGTAGAGGCCGAACACCTCCAGGTTCTCCTGGGGGCCCAGGATCATCTCGGCCGCCTCCCGCACACCGGCTGCAAAGGCGCCATGGCTAATCAGAATCAAATTGATCACGCTGTTTCGTTCCTTTCCGCTTCAGGGATACGGTCAATCCCCGCTCAAATCGATGAGGACCCGGTAGGTCTCCGGGCTGGAGGCCCGCTCAAAGGCGGTCTGGCAATCCTCCATGGCATAGCGCTCGGTGATGAAGGGCTCCACATCGATCAGATGATACCCCAGAAGCCGGGACGCTGTCCAGAAATGTCTGGCGGTGGGGCTGTAAGAGCCGGTGATGCGCTTTTCACTGTAATGGATCTTGTTGGGGTCGATCTGGATGGGTCCGCTGGGATGGAAGGAGCCGTAATATACCATACGGCCCCGCTTGGCCAGACATTCCAGATAATCCTGGGCCAGAGAGAGCACGTTGACGGTGTAGAAGCACACGTGGGCGCCCCGGCCGCCGGTCAGCTCCAGGATGGTCTGGATGGGATCGCACTGGGTGGGGTCCACCACCACGTCGGCCCCCATCTTTTTGGCCATTTCCCGCCGGGCGGGGTCGGGCTCCACCAGGATGGTGCGGGCGCCCCGCTTCTTGCACAGCACATTGTGGAGCTGACCCATGATGCCGCCGCCCACAATGACCACGTCCTCGCCGAAGTCCACCTCGCCCTGGTCCAGGCTGCCCAGGCAGCAGGCCAGCGGCTCGGCAAAGGCGGCCACCGAGAGGTCGGCCTCCTTGTCCGGCAGGGCATAGACCCGCTCGGAGCCGATGGCCAGGTACTGGGCGAAGCCTCCCGTGCCGGGGATACCGTCATAGAACCGTTTTTTCGCGTTGCCGGTACACTCGTTGTCATGGCCCCGGTAGCACTGCTCGCACTGTCCGCAGCTGTCGAAGGTCTTGACCACGACCTTGTCCCCCACCTTTACGTTGGCGAAGGTCCCCTCGCCGATGGCGGCCACAGTGCCCGAGATCTCATGGCCGGGCACGAAGGGAAGGGCCACGTCGCCGCCGGAGAAGATCCGCTGCTCCCAGGTGCAGATCAGCGCCTTCTCCACCCGCACCAGCACCTCGCCGGCGGCGGGGACGGGGGTATGGAGCTCTTTGACCTCCGCCTTGCGGGGCTCGGTCACGACAATAGCTTTCATGGTTTCCGGAATCATGTCGCTTCCCTCCTCTCTTACAGGCCCTGGATGTCGGCGGCCCGCTTGCCGTTGTGGACCAGATCCACCAGCGCCCGGGTCACGGCCTCGGGGTCGGGATGCTTCCACACGTTGCGGCCGATGGCCACGCCGGCCGCACCCACCGAGATGGCCTGCTCGATGCAGACGAAGAGGTCGGAGAGCTGGCTGGTCTTTTCCCCGCCCAGCACCACCACGGGCTGGTAGGAGGCCTCGATGACCCCCCGGAACTCCTCGGGCGTGCCGGTGAAGGTGGTCTTGATGATGCTGGCGCCGTACTCACAGCCGGTCCGGGCGGCCAGGCGGACGTTCTCCACCGTCTTGGGCACCTCATTGCCAAAGCCGCCGGGGAGCATCTCGGCCATAACCGGCATCCCCCAGGCCCGGCCCTGGGCCGAGAGCTCTGCCACGTTCTTCATGCAGTCCTGCTCGGTGGGGGTGCCGGGGAAGCCGTTGCAGGCCACCGCGTCGGCGCCCAGGCGCAGGGCGTCTTCCACCGAGAAGAGCATCCGGGGATGGCCGTTGGCGGCGCTGGGGATGGCGGAGTAGCCGCCGTCGCAGCGGAGGATCAGTCCCACATGGCGCAGTATGTCGGCGTACTTGCTGGCGATGCCGTAGGTGGTCAGCACGGCGTCGGCGCCGCCGGCCACGATGGCCTCCAGGATCTCACCGGTCCGGTCCAGGGCGGGGTTGACGTTCATCCCCATGCCGTGGTCCATGGCCACAATGACGGTGCGGCCGTCTTCCCGGAAAATCTTACCCAGTCGTCTCATAGTCACATTCCTCCTATTCCCGTCTTCCGGGGAAGGGCTCCTCCCTCCCCGCGGTTTGTTTACAGATTTTCCTCACAGATTTGCCTGAGCTGAGGAAACACCGTCTCCTCGTCCGGCCCCTCTACGGTGAGGGTAATGGTATCGCCCTGCTGAATGCCCATGCCCATCACTGCCAGGATGCGGCTGACATTGACCCGCTTATCGCCCTTGCAGACCTCGATGACCGACTCACACTGCTTGGCCAGCTTGACGAACATTCCGGCGGGGCGGGCGTGCATGCCCAGACTGCTTTTGACCGTATAGACATATTCTTTCACTGTGATTCCCCGTTTCTTTCCAATCAGAGGCCCCCGGCGGTCTTCTTCCGGTTGGTAGGACCAACCTAAGGGCTGTCTTGGTTCACATGCTCCATTATAACTGGCACTTTCCACCAAAACAATGTGGTCTGACACCAATTTGATTCGTGCAATTTTGGGGAGCGTTCACAAAAGCGACGGAAAACACCCGGTTCTTCTCTTGCCTTTTCAGTGAAAAAGACTATAATGATTGGGTGTCAAACCGGCCGTATAAAGGGAAAACGTGCCCGTCCGGCCTTTTTTTACCCAGACAGAGGAGGTACCAGCCATGCACCGAACACCCACCGCCCCCGACCCATCCCTGGATTTTACCCTGGGAGACCTCCTCCAGCTCAGCGCCATGGAGGGGGCCCTTCTGCGCGCCGGTGCGGATCAGACCGGCCGCGCCATTCTCCGCGCCAATGTGATCGAGGGGGCACAGCTCTCCGACTGGGGCGAGGCGGGGGACTGTATCATCAGCTCGGGCTATGCCTTCCGGGGGCAGGATGAGCTGCTGCTGACCCAGCTGCGGCGCATCCGGGACAAGGGGGTGGCCGTCCTGTGCCTCAAGCCCACCCGCTTCCGCCAGGGACTGCCCCAGGCGGTGGTGGAGGAGGCCCAGGCCCTGGACTTCCCCCTGGTGGAGCTGCCCATGACGGCCATCTTCTCCAACATCGTGCAGGAGAGCATGGAGGCCCTCTTCCAGCGGGAGACCCACTCCTTCCAGGTCATCCAGGACAAGATGGAGCGATTGCTGGGGGTCTTTCTCCGCTCGGACGACCCGGAGCAGACCCTTCTGGCCGTGGAGGAGGTCATCGCCAACCCGGTGATGATCTTTGACGAGGAGAATGAGCTTCTGGTCTCCCCCCAGAGCCGCTCCCTCCTGCTGGAGCCCCTGCAGGACGACATCATCCGCCAGCTCTACAAGCGCACCAACCGCCACACCCTCACCATCCGGCGGGAGGGAAAGAGCGAGCAGGTCCCCGTCCACTTCTTCGACATCGGCGGCCCCACGGGCATCCGCATCATCATCCCGGAGTACTACGGTCCCCTCAGCCCGGTGGACCAGCAGGTCATCAACCGGGTGCGCCACCTGCTGGCCGCCGAGATGAAAAACGCCCTGGCCCTGAAGAAGCTGCGCCGGAAGTACAAGCAGCAGTTCGTGGAGAACTGGCTCTTCGGCCGCCTGGGGGACGCCATCCACATCTGCGTCTCCGCCCAGAGCGACGGGTATCCGGTCCGGGCTGACCAGTCCTACTATGTGGCCATCGTCAACCTGAACACCACCCGCTCCGCCGGGCGCTTCCGCAGCCAGGACGTGAACGTGATCCGCCACATCATCCGCAACCTGGACTCCAACATCATGTTCACCGTGCTGGAGGGGAAGCTCATCCTGGTGGTGGAGGACCGCCCCGACGCGGCGGCCTCCCTGCGGGAGCTCTCCCTCCTCACGGAAAAGCTCAACTACATCATGGACAAGGGGGACATGAGTTTCTGTCTGAGCAGCGCCTATCCGGTCCAGGACCTGCCCAAGGCCTACCAGCAGGCCCGCACGGTGAGCAGCATCAGCCAGCGCTGCGGCATCCGGGATCATATCATCACCTACGACAAGCTGGGCATCCTCTACCTCCTGGCCCTCCTGCCCGAGGACGAGGCGGTGGAGCAGTACCAGAACAAATTCCTCCGCCCCCTCCGGGAGTACGACGCCAGCCACCGCACCGCCCTGTTGGAGACCCTGCGGGTCTATCTGGAGGCCGGGTGCAACACCCAGAAGACCGCCCAGCTCCTCCACAGCCACTACAACACGGTGGTCTACCGGGTGACCCAGATCGAGCGGCTGCTGGGCCTGCCCATCCACGACGTGGAGACCCAGCTCCAGCTCCGGGTGGCCTACAAGCTGGACCAGCTCCGCTCCGCGCCCCCCGCCGAAGGATAGCAAAACCGCCCCCGGTTCCGCTTTTGGGAACCAGGGGCGTCAGCGTGTCGAAGAACTTCGACACGCTTCTCAAAAATGCAGGCATTTTTGAGAAGGGGATGCAGGCCCCTTCATGCACTCGCTTGCGCTCGCACACTTGCGGCCTGAGCAGAGTGTTTTCCGACGTACACGCCGCCGGAAAACACGATTTTGACTTTTTTCCGCCGTCTGCGGACGGCGGAACTCTGCGAGGCTCTTGCAGCGCCAATCGCAGATGTACACTTTTTTGACAGTCTGACGCCCTCTGTTCCGCTCATGGGGAACAGAGGGCGTTTCCATTTCATCTTATCATCTTATTTCATGCTCTCGTCGGCAAAGCAGGCCCGCTTCAGCCCCAGGATGGGGGCGGCGCCCGACAGGGTGGTGCCGAAGAAGACCACCTCTTTGTCCAGGTCCAGGTAGTCCACGATGGTGCCGTTGCACAGGGTGCTGCCGGTGCAGAGCACCAGATCGGCCCAGGCCACCGTCTCCTCCCGGCACTTCTCTCCCGAGAGCACGGGGCAGCCGTCCTTCTCCTTGCCGATGTTGTCCGGGTTCAGGTCCAGCACCCGCAGGGGGAACCGCTGGGAGAGGGCCCCGATGAGGGCGGGCTGGAAGCCCACCAGGGCGATCTTGGGGGCGCCGTAGGTCTCGGCCACCCAGTCGGCCATGTGCCGGGCGCAGAACTCCGGGCCGCCGTCCTTGCAGTGGACCGTGTTGTCGGCCCGGCCCAGGGCCTTCATCACCGCGTTGAGGGAGGCGATAAAGAGCCCCCGGGCGTGGGGATCCCCCTCCAGATCCAGGGACAGGATGTCCCGGAGGGTGCCCTCAAACCGGGCGGGGGCGTCGGTAAAGGCCTGTCCCATGGCACCCCGGAAGGTGGCCATGAGCATGACCTCCTTTCCGGTGAGGATGGGGAAATCGGTGCGCTGGGTGTGGCCGATGGCCTCCTCGGGGGTGAGACCCCGGGCGTTGATCTCCACCCGCTCGGCCTCCATTCCCTCCTCCGCCAGTACCCCCTCCAGGGAGCGGCGGAGGGTCTCATAGAGCTCCTTTGACGTCATAGATAGTCGCTTCCTTTCCGTCCGGCCAGGCGGCTCACCCCCTGCACCGACAGGGAGAGGAGCAGGAGGAGGAGCGCCGTGGCCAGCGCCAGATCATTCTCGCCCGTGGAGATGTGGAGATAGATGCTCCCGGGCAGGGTTTCCGTCTTCATCCGGGTCACCCCCACCAGCATGAGGGTGGCCCCAAACTCCCCGATGCCCCGGCTCCAGGCCAGCAGCACCGCCGAGGCAAGGCTGGGCACGCACAGGGGGAGGGTCACATACCGGAAGGCCTGCATCCGGGTGGCCCCCAGGGTCTGGGCGGTGAGGGGGAGCTCCGGGTCCACCCGCTCAAAGGCCTCGGCGGCCAGGTGAATCACAAAGGGCAGGTTGATGAGCAGGTGGACGGCCACGATCCCCTTGGGGTCAAAAACGATGCGTAGCCCCAGCTCCTTGAGGGCCTTCCCGGCGGGGGAGGACCACACCGTCAGCAGGCACAGACCCAGCACCAGATAAGGCAGGGACAGGGGGAGCTCCAGCACTGCCCGGGCCAGTCCCCGGCCGGGCAGCTCCCGGCAGGCGAGCAGGTAGGCGCAGGGGATGCCGATGAGCACGCACAGCAGGGTGGACACCGTGGTGGTCCACAGGCTCAGCCACAGGGCAAAGCGGGTCTCCCGCTGCCCCAGGGCCTCCCCCAGATGGGGCAGTCCCCCGGCCACCACCGCCCACAGGTTGACCGCCACATACCCCAGCACCGCCAGCAGCAGCACCAGGCTCACCCATTCCAGGGGGTGAAAGGGGGTCTTACTCCGCCAGCTCATAGCCGCAGCCGGTCCAGATGGAGCGGGCCGTCTCCCCGGCCAGGAACTCCTCCAGGGCATCGGCGGCCTCCGGGTCGTCCGAGCAGGTCAGCCGGGCGGCGGGGATGGTCTTGATGTAGGCTTCCATCTCCTCGCTGGGCACGATCTCGGCCTCCCCCTCCTTCACGTTCTCCTTCCAGACCACCACCGCGTCGCACTCATCGGCGGCCAGGGCGGTGGTCATGGCGGGGGCGGTGGTGGTCTGGGAGACGATGTCCACCTGATCGGTCAGGCCGAAGTCAGCAAAGACCTGCTTGGCGATCTTTCCGATGGGAGTGGCCTCCGGGTCGCCGATGACCACCCGCACCCCCTCCCCGGCCAGGTCGGCGGGGGAGGCGATCCCCTTGGGATTGCCCGTCTGCACCGCGATCACCGGGATGTGGCGCACCAGGGGGGTGGAGTCCTCCACCAGCTCGGCCACGGGCTTGACCTCCTGCTCCGAGCCGGCGATGAAGAAATCTCCCTCCTGGGCGGTGTTGATCTGGGTCTGGATCTGGGCGGCGTTGGCATAGGTCACCTCCACCGTGCAGCCGGTCTCCTCCTCAAAGGCCTGGGCGATGGCGGAGAAGGGCTCCTTCATGCCCGCCCCGCAGAAGATGAGCAGGCTGTGCCCCTCCAGGCTCTCCCCGGCGGGAGAGGCCGTGGGCGTGGCAGCCGGTGTGGCGGGCACGGTGGACGGCGTGGGGGACGCAGCCGGGGCGGAAGAACAGCCGGCCGCCAGGGCGGCCAGCAGAGCGGCAGAGAGCAGAGCAGAACGCAGTTTCATGGAAAAACACCTCCGTTGTTTTCCACGAGTATACCAGAAGGACTCCCTTAAGTATGTTGTCCGGGCAACTTTTCGCCGTTTTTCTTTCGGAGGGTAAAGCGATTCTTGCGCACGGTGAGCCACCCCTCCCGCTCCATCTCCTTGAGGGTGTGGGAGAGGACGCTGCGGTTGAGGCAGAGGTAGTTGGCCAGGGCCTCCCGGTCAAAGGGGATGGTGAAGGTGTCGCTCCGCTGGCGGCTGGCCTGGGCGGTGAGGTATTTCAGGATGCGCGCCCGGGCGCTCTTCACCGAGAGGGCGTCGATCTTGTAATATTTCTTCATGTTCTGGTTGCCCACGAAGAAGAGGAGGTTCTCCAGCAGGGCCAGCCGCAGCTCCACCGGCAGCCCCTCCCCCCGTAGCTCCTCCCAGGGCACCCACCACACCCGGCAGGGCTCTTGGGTGTAGACCGTGTAGGGACAGGTGCGCCGTGGGGTGCACAGCACCTCCCCCGCCACCAGATAGCCGGGCAGGAGCTGCTGGTAGAGAAATTCCGCCCCGTTCTCCTCCAGCTTGGCCGCCCGCATGGTCCCCTCCAGCAGGATCCCCAGGCGGGCGAGGGTCTCCCCCGCCTGAATCACGATGCGCCCGGCGGGGAGTTCTTCCACGGTACCCGCCAGCCGCTCCAGGGCCGCGCCCGCCGCGCCCCGGAACAGGACGCACTCCTTCAATTGCTCCAGATCCTCCACAAAACCGCCCTCCTCCGGCGTTCGGATAAAACAAAAAGCGACTTGTCTCAAAACAAGGCGCTTTTCTGTATGGCATGTCTTAACAAAAAAGATATTTGAGGTAACCATATCCTCTATAGGCCTGGCTATAGTAAGTTGTGGCCACACTCCCGGAAAAGTAGCAGAACAGCGGGCAACCGTCAAGGCTGAAATGAACGGGTTTACACCTGGCCTTGACTGCCGCCCTCCGTCCCGCTGAACAGGCAGACAAGGCGGCCAATCCCTCAAAGTGCTTGGCCGCACTCATAGATAAACATTTCGCACTGGTCATTAACAGCGGGTTCTTTCTGATAATTGGAATAGACGGATATGCTCTTAAAGCCGCACCTCCGCAGATATTCGTCCATCTCCCCGTATTGGTACAGGTGTGTCTGAAAATCCATGGTTTCACTTTGCAGCAATTCCGCTCCGTGATAGAGTTCGTAAATGGACGGAGAAAACTGCGTCTGGCTTTTTTCGTCGTAGTGGTTTTTCCCTTTCAGGATCAAGTCATATCCCTCTTTTGTTTTCACCGAAACATTTACTTTGTAGTCACTGTCCTCTTCACATCGGTCAAAGACGGTATCAACCGCAAACACAAATTTCCCGCCGGGAGCCAGCAATTCTTTCATCTTCTGCAAAATTCCTTGGCACATACGCATGTTTGTAAACAGTGAGATGGAGCCAGAGGGAATAAAAATATAATCAAACTGTTCCTGTACGGCATAGTTGATGATGTCCGCCTGTATCGCTTTTGCGTCCGGCGCTTTCTGCTTTAATTTCGCCAGCATTTCTCCTGACAAATCCATCCCGCTGATGTCAAAGCCACGCTTTAAAAACGGAACCAAAAACCGTCCGCTGCCGCACAGGGGTTCCAAGATTTTCTTTCCCTTTTCTGCATAGGAAAGATAAAAGTCCAATTCGTCTTGTGGCGCTTGTTCATGTAAGA
The DNA here is from genome assembly GCF_018784545.1 of Pseudoflavonifractor sp. MCC625. Lineage (NCBI taxonomy): Bacteria > Bacillati > Bacillota > Clostridia > Eubacteriales > Oscillospiraceae > Pseudoflavonifractor > Pseudoflavonifractor sp. MCC625. Next base: position 196,557 of record NZ_WQOJ01000023.1, read on the forward strand.
TTTCGTACATTTCAGTACACAAGCTGCCATAATAGTTTTGTTTTAATTCACTCATTCTATTCCTCCAGAATTGCTTATAGGAACAGTACCTCTATATCCTGCACAGATATAAGGTTTTCATCATTCACACCTGCAAATTCCGCTTTAACACTCTGTACTTATTATTGTACCACAATTCTGAGAGCGTGGAAGCAAGCTGTTTTTTTAGGCCGATTTCCCACCTTTCGGATATACGGGACGGGCAGTCATTTAGGTGTAGGCTTGCACATGGACGATAGCGCAGGGCAGGTCAAAAGCATTATGAAAGCTAAAATCTACATCGGCCATAAACGAATTGTTTACTGATGAACATATTCCCGATGATACACTCAAAGAAAAAGGGCCGAAAACCGATAGTCGTTAGTTCAAGTTCTCACCAACGCTCGAAAAGCGCAAAAAAATATCTTTCAAACTGGGCCCTGTTTTTGGGTACGAAAAAAGCCCACAAACGTCTTGTTTGCGGGCTTTTTCGGCCTTATACTTTTTGTTAAGGCAATATGGAGCGTAAGACCAATTGAGATATTTGCGGAAATCCATGACTTTCAAGGCTTTGCGGGTCTTCACCCATTATTTTTTTGCCGTTTTGCTGCGATGGCTGCGGATTTTCCACCCGAGGGTCAATTTTAGTGTTCGACCAAAAAAGATGTCCGCTTTATCCATGCCGAAAAATTGACTGAGGGAAGCGCCTGCTTCATCGGACACATCATCCAAGGAGTTCGTCCAGCAGGTAGTTGTATTCCGGCAGCTGATCCGTGTACTCTTTCATCCATTCCCGCATAGCTCGCTTTTCCAGATTGGTGGCTTCCGTGTAATCCTCGCTGTGCCCTTCCTGCTCCATAAAGTCGTATGCGAGATTCTGATAGATCTCTTTCACCAATGTTTCGGGATCTTCCAGTCGTGTTACATCGGAGTCATCAATGGAATCCGCCGCAGGCAGGCCAAGCAGAACATACCCGAACTTTTTCGAATAGACCACATCGAGCAATTCAGAGCCTTCAATGTAGTTCTGGAATACCCCAAGGACCCTCTCAAGCTCACTTTTCTTTTCCTCTAATGAACTCATGGCAACATCTCCTTCCGCCGGAATGAGCAACTTTCCCGGTCTGGTGTATGTGGTTCTTTTATTATACCGCATTTTCTTTGGCCGTGGAAGAGAGGTGGGACGGGAACTTTTCCCAATCACATGGTCTGTTCCATCGTTGCCACCCGGAAATAACCATGAGAATATGCGGGGGCCAGATCAATTTCGCCATCTGGGCAATAGACCCGGACTCCTGCTGCGGTCAACTTTTCTCCAATTGCCGCCAAACCTTCGGCGTCACGAGCCAGACGGTCGCCGTTCATCACCAGCACACGGTCATAGACTCCATGTCGTGCATCACGGATCAGCGTTCGAATGCTCTGTCGGTTTGCGTCCAAGCCGCTCTCATATTGGAGCATCTCTGCGGAAATCGAAAAGCCAAGCTGGCCGGCGAGGCTTCGGAGTGCGGTAAGCTGCTGGTTCATGGCGAGACGGTTGCTTTCCGTGGACGCTCCATCCACCCGGCAGTAAAGGCAGCACTTAGGCATCTGATTTGACCTCCTTGAACGAATTTAGGAAGAAGCTACCGCTCAGCTCTGACATTCATCCCGGATGAAATCATACAGGGCTTCCGGTTCCTTCAGGCACCACTTAGTTTTTTCATCATCGGTCCAGACTTCATAGTCCGGGGCGGCATCGTAAAGCCACCAGCTGATATAGTCGTACTGGTCGTTGATCGCTTCCTTCAGCACATCCAGCAAGGCGGCAAGAAGCAGCGCTCCGCCCTCAAAGACGAAATGTCCATCTCCCATCATGGCGAGTGCCTTACTGAACTGTTCGTCTCGATCCTTTTGCGCTTGGATCTTTCGCAGGGCTTCGCAGAAGGTTTCCCTGGATAGCATCAAAGTCCCCCTCCCGGTTTTCCCCTCTCCGCTTCCTGTTCGGCTTTCCATTTCAGAAGCAAGGAGATGGCCAGTTCCTGGGTCGCGGGATCGGCGCAGAACTCAAAGAACTTCACAATCAGCATTTCTGGCGTCAGCCCCATAGGAGCGATTATCTTTTCCAGTTGTTCCAGAAGCTCCGCGTCCACCTGGATCTCCACGAGCTCATATCGCTTTTCATCCATGGTGCGTTTCCTCGTCTTCCGGAGATTCCTTCAGCAGCTCGTCCAGCCGCTGTCGGAACAGCTCCTGGAGCTCCTTCCAGACCTGCGGTTGTTTGAGGGGCGCCATCGGCTGGTTCAGTTCCCGCTCCAGATCGGCGACAGCCACCGAAAGCGTCTTTTCATCGAACAACTGGTAGTGGCGACGAAGATACTGGACGACCGCCGCACTCTCCTCATCTTCGCTGCGCATGGCATAGCGGAGGGCGCTGTTGATGACACAGGAAAAGTCATCCACATAGTCAAGGTTGAACCAGGAGGCTGGGCAGAGAACCAGGTCATCTTTGCCTTCCTCGGTGATCACCAGCCCAATGTCCTCGCGGCTTATCCTTTCCAGCACGGTGTCCAGGTCATCTGCCAGTGCTTGGCGTGAGATGCGTTCCATGCTTTCCAGAGGTTGTAAAATCGGCATCCTTTCCTTCCTCCTATCGTCTTCTTTGATTTTGCCAGATGTGAGCACCCGACTCAAGCTGTGCCACAATCGAGGATATGGCTCCTGTTCTCCATATCGGTTTAAATGTGCGCGGATCTCTGCCACAGCGGTGAAACGGGTAGCTTCGTCCAGACGGCTCAGGTTCCGGCAGGTGAATTCCGCGACTATGCCGGGCATATAAGTGTGCCGCCCCAGACTGTACTGGATCGCTGCCAGAACGATATGCCGCAGCCCTCCATCTAAAATGGGAGCGAGGATTCTCACGGAGAACAGCAGCCCGGTGCTTCCTTTTTGGGACTGGAGAGAGAGGCCGTTTCGCTCGGCTCGTTCCATCGTGTGCGTCCAGTCCTGCCGTGCGATGAAACCGGCTACAGGAGCCACCTCATAAAAGCCTTTTTTATGTCTCACGGCTGCACCTCAAGCCCGGCTTTTGACTGACCTTTATACAGAAGATTGTTGGCCTCCATCTCCTCAAAGGTGACCGGCTCGAAGTGATTGACATCCACTCCGGCATTCAGCATTCTCTCGTTTGCCTGGATGAGCGGCCAGTAATCCGCGTCGGTATTGCCGTGGATGTGGCCAAAGACCATGTAGCAGCGCATGATGTGAGGCCAAGACATCATGGGGTAGTGACAAAGTGTGTACTGCCGCTTCCCGTCTGCGACATACAGCAGGTTATTGACGCTTTCAAAGAATCGTTCTGTCTGACAACTCCTGATCCATCCCCTGTCATGATTCCCAAGGATGAGATGTTTCTTCCCCCGCAGCCGCCGCAGGTATTCCTCCGGCGGCTTTTGGCTGCGGTAGATCAGGTCGCCGAGGATATAGACAGTATCCTTCCCTGTGACCTTGTGGTTCCAGTTTTCGATGAGAGTTTCGTCCATCTCCTCGATACTGGAAAAGGGCCGATTGCAAAGGCGGATGCAGTTTTCGTGACCGAGATGCAGGTCAGAGGTAAAGAAGATCATGGGGTTTCACCCTCCTTCTTCATCCTGGGAACTGGGATTGGCTGCCATCGGCAGTATTTTGCAAGTTCATCCTGACGCTCCCGAGGCAGGTTCATAAAATCGACAATGCTCTCTCCCGGAAACCTGTCGTGGCAGTAGGCGGGAAAGACTCCCTCCGGCACGATGCCGATGGACTCCGCTCCGGTCAGGCGGGCCTTCAGTTCCTCTGTGTTTCGGATGCATACGGGAACGCCTGCCCGATAAAGCGCCAGGAAGAAACGGACCGCCTCAATCGTCCGGGTCTCCGCAAGACCGGCCACCACCAGATAGTAGCCATGCGCATCTTGGTGTACGATGCAGTCGATGTGGGTGCTGTTGCCGCCCCGGCATACCTCCCAGGGGTGACCGGTGCGGGGACGCTCCTTCAGCCACCGTGCAAAAGCTTCGGGGGAATCTCCGTCCAGCTTGGACAGTCCCTCGTCCCGCCCATCGGCGTGGAGAGCGTACTGCTCTTTTTCCGATTTCTCCGTTCCAGTGTATCCCATGGCCCGATAGCCCAGGGCACAGAAGTGATAGAATTCGTTTGCGGTCACGGATGGGAGCCGCTTGTTATTTTCCAAAGGATACCCAACCGCCGAGGTGAGAAACTCCTCCACCTCCTGCTGGGAGAAGTCCTGGAAGAACTCCTCCTTCCACTGTGGGAATACCCTCCACAGATCCCGGCGCAGGATGGTTCCGGTTCGATGCCAGATGGGCAGCTCCCGCTCCACCAGTTCCTGATAAGAACCGGTTTCCACCATCTGAACGGTGTCCCGTACCGCACCCTCCAGCCAGGCGGTGAATGGGGCGATGTCATAGGGGAAGGCGCGCTCTTTGCGGCTGTCCACCTCCAGCACATGCCGATGCCCCAAGAATATTGCCCGATACCCGATCTTCTGATCCTCGCCGGCGGCAAAGTGGAACCACGCTGCCTCCTCCGGGAACTCGGAATGCCACCAGGTTTCAAACTCCTCAAAGCTCTCCACCTGGCCGTCCGCCCGCAGCTCCTCAAAGCTGCCGAAGTCTTCAATGGTACCTCGCTCCGCACGGAGCCATAGTTCCCAGCTTGTGTTCTCCGGGCCTGGCTCCAGCCGGTGGAGAAGGCGGAAGATCCGGTCGATGGCCGCATAGGATGTCTCGTCATAGGTGAAGGAGCAGTTGATGTTTCGGTATTCCACCCGACCCAGCCAGTTGATGTAGTGCTTGATCTCCGGCGCTTTCATGTTTCCACCTCCTCAGTATCCGTATCCCCATCCTCCGTTTCCTCAAACTGGAGCCGGAAGAGGGCAGTGTGCTCTCCCACAAGAGCGGGGTATTTGTAATAGACATGGCGGCAGAGGGTTTTGTACAGTTCGAGGAGCCTCGGATTATCTCCGAAGTCCACAAGCCCGTCCATGATTCGCTCGATCTCCCGCTCCTCGGTGATCCTGCCGTTCAACACCTGTTCTACCAAACGGCTGTATTGCTGATATGCGGCGTCCATTAGGCGGGAAATCTCCTGGACGATCTCACGGATTGCGGCAAAGCACGCCTCCTGCTCCTTGGCCTCCGGCCTTTCTTCCTCTGTCATAATGTGTCCCCTCCCGTCAAGAGCTGCGGCGCAGCCTCCACGCTGTGGAAGAGGAAGTGCATCCGGTCGATATGCTTGTCAATATGCCAGTGTCCACAGAACCAGTGGTCGTATTTGAGTTTCCGCTCGATCTCCTCCAGCCATTTCTCGGTAGAGTCGTCCACGGTACTCTGGTCGATCATCGGAAGAAAGGCCTCGCGAGGCTCATACGGATAGGGACAGGTGTGGGAGAGGACGGTATCTACCTGCCACCCGCAGGCGTCCAGCGTCTGGATAACCTTGTCCTTGATCTCCTGGGAAGGCTGCTCATCCGGCCACCAGCCGTAACCTCTGGCCAGCCGGTAGAATTTGTCCACGCTGTAAGCTCCGCCGATGACCAAATGTCGGAGACCTTCCAGATCAAAGATCTCACCATCCATAGCAAACAGCAGGCGGGGAAAGGCTTCCTCTACCCAGACTGTCCCGCCGTTCCACTGCTTCGTGCGATAGGAAGGGATGCTGGCCGGCCGGATCTCATGGTTGCCGTGGATGCAGAGCATCGTCGGCTTTACGGCGGCAAGAACTCTCTTCATCTCTGTGTCTCGCCGGTTTCGGTAGTAGTTCGCTCCTACATCTCCAAGCAGAACCAGAGTATCCTGCTCTGTCAGCTTCTTGCTGTCGCAAAACTGTATGACCTCATAGGGGTCTCCGTGGATATCACCCGTGTAATAGATCATTGGTCATTCCACCTTTCTTTTCTCATTATACCAACTCGGAAGACCCATATCCGGGACTTTCCAAAAACATATCCACTGTTCCAAAAATATATCCACCTTTACTGGCATAGATCGACCGGCAGTCAATGCTCGTGACTTCCGGTTGATTGCTTTCTCAGGTTCAGACGGTAAAATCAAAGTTATCTGGTTTACCGTATCTGCCTTGATGCTCTTTCAAGGAGGCTTTCAGCGATTTTATAACATCCAGGAGAATCATCATCTCATAGGTACTGCAATCCGAAAGGAGCAGGGCGATTTCTTCGCTGGCGCACCGTTCAGTGCTGATGATTTGCTCCATCAAAAGCCGGTCGGGAGATACGCCCAAAGCATTGGCGATAAGCACAAAGGTGTCAAGGCTCATGCTCTTGATCCCGCTCTCTATGTAGCTGATGTAAGATGGCGTTTTATCCACCAGTTCAGAGAGCATCGCTTGCGAAAGGTGGTTGCGCTGACGGACTTCACGGATGTGTTTTCCAATGACTTTGTAGTTCAGGCTCATAATAAGACCTCCAAAAAATTTTGCAGTCTTATTATAGTGTTTAGATTATATCATCAACTCGACCTTATATCAATTTCACCCCAAGTTGATATACTCTTAGAAATAGATAATCTGGAGAATATATTTGAGGGGGGAAGCCGATGACGGAACATGATTTGACCGAGAGCCAGTTGGTCGGCTCCCGTATTCGAGATGCGCGGATCAATCGCCGGATGAGCCAGGCCGATCTTGCTGCAAAGGCCAATATCTCGCTGCCCCATGTCAGCAATATCGAAAAAGGCAAGACGAGCATGAAGTTGGAAACCTTTATCCGAATCATCGAAGCCCTGCAAGTGTCTGCTGATTCCCTTCTTCGGCCCGATGTGCCGGAGGTGAGAAGCCTATACCAGAGCGAGTTTGACGAGCTGCTGGCCGACTGCTCTCCCAAGGAGCTGGATTCCATCCTGAAGATTGTTCGTGAGTTGAAATCCACTATGGCCAGACGGGATGACAATACCTGAAAAATTGCGAGCTGGAATTGCCGGCTCGCTTCTTTTTTTCTCATCTATCGACCAGAAGTCAAGGTGTTGACTTCTGGTCGATTTTGTTATTAGTCTGCAGATTATATAATGGCCTGGAAGAGAAATAACACAGGGGGAGCAAATATGTCAGATCTGGCCGTTCAAAATAGAGAGTCAGAGCAGGAAGTTATGCCCTCATTTGATTTCCTGCTGGAAAGGGAGACGGAACGAAACACCCTTTTAGCGGAACATCGTGCCTGGTTAAAGGAAATCAAGCGGGAACGCCCGCTTCCCAAAACACATTACCGTGTGGCGGTATACATCCGCTACTTCAACCAGACCCGCTATGAGGACTATCTCTCAGCTCATAAAAAGCAATTTCTTGATACACTGGCTCTCTGCCCAAACTGGAAGTTTGTCGGTTTCTATGTGGACGAGGGCAGCACTGCGCCCAATATGGAGAACGCTCCGGAGTGGTCAAGGCTCCTTCAAGACTGCTACGAGGAAAAGGTCAATCTGATCATTACCCAGAAAGCAAGCAATATCTCGAAGAAGCTCTCCGAGCTCTCTTTCTGTACGCGCCTCTTGGCAGCACTCCCAAAGCCAGTGGGCGTTTACTTCGTTTCGGAGGATATTTATACGCTGGCTTCCTATTACCAGGAGGATCTACACGACCCCTACTTTTTGCCAGATCCCGGTTGGAAGATACTCCCTGATGACGAACCCCGGAGGGAAATGCTGCATGATTGACAAGTCCACACGCAAACAGCTTGCGGAACGGAAAGAACGGGTCCGCCGGCGTATCAACACAAAAGTTGACCCGGAGAACTATGAATTCATTCCGGCTAAAAAGCCCATCGACTATTACGATAATGATATAAGGCAGCGGGTCGCCGTGTATGCCCGTGTCTCCACAGACAATGTCCAGCAGACTTCCTCCTATGAGCTGCAAAAGAAATACTATGAAGATTTTGTTGTGCATCATCCCAACTGGACATTGGTCAAAATCTATGCGGATGAGGGGATTAGCGGAACTTCTCTGGCTCATCGGGACGAGTTCAACAGCATGATCGCCGATTGCCGCAGCGGGAAAATCGATATGATCATTACCAAAAGCGTGTCTCGCTTTGCCCGAAATGTGGTGGACTGTATCAGCATGGTGCGAATGCTTGCGGAGCTGCCCAGTCCCGTCGGAGTGTTCTTCGAGAGCGAATGTATCTTCTCCCTCAAAGACGATTCCCAGATGGCGCTTTCGTTTCAGGCCACCATGGCTCAGGAGGAGTCTCACATCCGCAGCCGGAGCATGGAAACCTCCTTGCGGATGCGGCTGGACGGAGGTCTGCCATTGACGCCCAAACTGCTGGGGTATTCTCACGACGCAGATGGAAACCTGGTCGTCAACCCGGATGAAGCCCCCACGGTAAAACTCATCTTCTATATGTATCTGTATGGATATTCCACCTCCGACATTGCGGCGGCGCTCACCGAGCTGGGCCGAAAGACTTATCTGGGAAATGTCAAGTGGACATCCAACTCCATTGTCCAGGTCCTTCGCAATGAGCGGCATTGCGGGGATGTACTGACCCGGAAGACCTTCACCCCCAACTATCTGAACCACAAGGCCAGAAAGAATCGGGGGGACAGACCCCAGAGCCTTTACCGGAACCACCACGAGGGCATTGTTTCCAGAGATGATTTCATTGCGGTTCAGCATCTTCTGAACAACTCCAAGTATGGCAACCGCTCCATCCTCCCGGAGCTGCGGGTGATCGACAGCGGCCTGCTCAGAGGGTTCGTGACCATCAATCCCCGCTGGGCTGGATTTAAGCCGGCGGATTATTACCAAGCGTCCGCCAGTATCCATCCGCCCGATGAGCAGCAGGCGGATGCATCCCTGCCCTCGAGCATCACATTGGTTCCGGGAGATTTTGATATGAGAGGCTTTGAAATCGCCCGCAGTGAATTCTTTGATAATTATCACCGTCCCTATGTACTGTTTCAAGATAAGAGAATCAAGTTCAGCACCACATGTGTTCGGTCTTTTGGGAAAGACAACCATGTGGAGCTGCTGGTCAACCCTGTGGAGATGAAGTTCGCCGTCCGTACAGCGGCGAAAAGCAGCCGCAACGCAGTCGTGTTTTCCAAGCTGTCAGACGGAAAGTATCAGCCCAGGGATATCGCCGGTGCGGCCTATGTAGAAACGCTTTTTCAGTTATTCGGCTGGAGTCCGGATTTAAAATACCGGATCGCCGGAGCGCTGTTTCAAACTGAAACTGAATCTGCGTATATTTTTGATGTCAATGATGCGGAAGCGTTTATTAAATCGTACCTGCTTTCCGGTTCAAAAAGCACGGAACAGGCAAAGGAGCCTGTACAGCCCCTTTCTGTCTCCGGCAAACGGGTGCGGGCAGTCCCGGAGGAGTGGATCGGCTCTTTTGGCAAGCAATATTACCTCCACCAACAGTCTTTCCCGCCCGTCTGCGATCAGAGTGAGGAAGACTGGAAAATCCGCATGGAGGGCCAGTTGTATGAAACCGGGCAGAAACTCCGCGTGACAGGATTTGACGTGCTGCGTGACTATATCTGTCAGGAACTCGGTCAGTACGGGAAGGAGGAATCCTAAATGTTCGAAGAAAGTCGGGAAAATACCGGCGGTGTAATCGCCGGAATGCTTCGTTCCCTGGAGGACGGGCATTTGGATATTGTTCCGTCTGCTGAATTAAAAAAAGCGGAACTGGCAGCTTCTCCCGCAAACAGCAGTAGTGATGAGGTCCTGGAGATGGCCGGTGACTTTAACTACGATGGCTACCAAGTGGTACGCCGTGAGTTCTTCGCCCATATTAATGAGCCGTCTGTAACTTTCAACAATTACAAATTTTATGTAAATACCGCCTGCCTGAACCGCTTCCCACAAGTTGATTATGTGCAGGTATTGGTCAATCAGGAGAGCAGGATCTTGGCGATCCGTCCCTGTCGGGCGGAAGATCGGGATGCCTGCGCCTGGTGCACCAACGGCTCCGGCAGACGTAAACCGAAACAGATTACCTGCAAGATTTTTTTCGCCAAAGTGTTTTCACTGATGGACTGGAATCTGGACTATCGATATAAACTCCTCGGGCGGATAATCCATGCCAAGGATGAGTGGCTCATCGCATTTGATCTCACAGCGACCGAAGTGTATCAGCGGGTGCAAAAAGACGGCCAGAAGCCCAAGTCTTCTCGAACTCCCGTGTTTCCGGAGGGCTGGAAGACGCAGTTTGGACTCCCGTTCCGGGAACACCAGAAATCTATGCAGGTAGACATTTTTGAAGGATATGCTGTATATGGGTTGCGCGATAACATAGCTCCTGCTGCATCAGAGCAGTCAGACGAGGCTGCCTCTGATACTGGTAGTAAGTCCGTTTTGGGAGGACAAGGACATGAATCATGAAAATCAATTGCAGGCTTACTTAACGCTGGACCCTGCGCGAAACCGGATTCGAATCCACAGGCAAACGATTCGTCTCTTGAAGAATCCTGCGTATGTGCAATTCCTGGTAAACCCTGAAGAGCTGTATATCGCCGTTCTCGGATCGGACAAACCTATTTCAGGCGGGACCGCAAACAAGGTTCGGATGTCAAACACATCCCAGCAGTCTATAGAATTCTATAGTACGATCCTTATTAAAAACTTTTCCGAACTGCTGGGTGGCTTTGACCTGAGATTTAATTACCAGCTGACCGGTGAGATCGATCAAGTCAACCGGGTCGCATATTTTTCCCTCAAAACCGTCAAACAGCTGGAACGCAGGAGGCTACATGACAGAGAAAGCATTTAGGCAGCTTAACATCGATCCGGAATTCAAAAACTTGATTCGTCCACTTCGCCGGGAGGAATACCGGCAACTGGAGCTGAATCTGGTCATGGAAGGATGCCGGGAAGATATCATCGCATGGAATGATACCATCGTCGACGGTCATAATCGCTATGAAATATGCAATAAAATGCGCATTCCTTATGGAGTCAAGGAGCTGGATTTTCCAAGCAGAGATGCTGCCATCGCCTGGATCTGTGCGAACCAACTTGGGCGCCGCAACATCTCAGAAGAAACCAGGAAATATCTGATTGGGAAACAATATGAAGCGGAAAAGAAAGTACAGCGAAATAGGAATGGCTATAATCAGTACCGTCCGAACCCCAACATTACTGTGGGGAGAGGCCGCCCAATAGATGAAGAGAGTGGCCGGCGAACAGCAGCCCGGCTGGGAAGGAAGTATCATGTGTCCGGCGCAACCGTACAGAAATATGCGAAATACAGTGCAGCATTAGATACCATTGAACAAAATGCTCCTGAGCTTGTTCCGCACATTCTTTCCGGGGCATATAAGATTTCTTTCGAAAATATCGTTGCTCTATCAGAAATGGAACCCGAAGAATTGAAAGCACTTAGTAAAAAAATCGAAAAAAATCCCTATGCGTTTGCTCGTTACAGTGAATCGAGACGATGCCTTTACTCCGACGCTTCTGCCAAGCCCGGTACAGCGGCGGCAGAACAGCCGGCAATCAAGACGATGCCCGCCTATGACCCGGATGCGGAAGTTGCTGGACTTACTCTTACGATCCCCTCCTGGATGAGCTCCATCGACCGGACAAAGTCCATGGCACATTTGGAAGCGATCTCACCTGCTGCAAGACAAAACCTCTTGGCGGCGTTGACTGAATTAGAAGGAAAAATCCAGGAAATGCTCAATGCAATTGAGGTGGAATCCTAATGGAAGATTATAGTATGTTTGTTCCCAATGTTCACTTCGAACAGATTCCCATCAAGAACCTCGTATCCAATCAGGAGTACCAGAGGAATATTTCCGAACAGCATGTGCTGAATGCTGCGGCACACTTTGATCTGTATCAGATCAACCCCGTGAAGGTAAGCCGTCGAAATGGGGTCAACTATGTCTTCAATGGCCAGCACACGGTGGAGATCGTCGCCCTGGCCTCTGGCTCTCGTGAAACGCCAGTCTGGTGCATGATATACGATGATCTGAACTACGAGCACGAGGCAGATATCTTCGCCAACCAGATGAAGTTTGTCAAACCGCTCCGTCCCTATGAAGTGTTTATGGCAAATGTGGAAGCCGGGAATCAGGAACAGCTTATGATCAAAGATCTGGTAGAGTCTTATTCTCTTTCCATTGGCCAGGTCAGAAACTATGGCGTTGTCTGTGCTGTCTCCACGCTTGAAAATATATATGAGCGGTTCGGTTACCATGTACTTGATCGAACACTCAGACTCTGCGTAGGCACCTGGGAGGGCGATATGAATTCGCTGTCTGCCAATATGCTCAACGGAATTGCCAGATTGGTCTACACGTTCGGCGATGCCCTGAAAGATGAGACCTTTAAGGAAAAAGTGGGGGAAATGTCGGTCAAGCTGCTTTCGAGAACAGCCAAGGAACGACGCCCCGGTTCTATGGGCTATGCTGAGGCGATGCTTCTGGCCTATAACCGCAAATGCAAATATCCGCTCAAATGGACCAAGCTCTACGAGAAGAATGTGGGGAACAATGAAGGACTGGACATTGATACGGATATGGACGAGGATGAGGGCGAGGACTCTTTTGAGGGAGTCGCCAAAGAATAAGCAAACGGACGGTTCCACCAGGAATCGTCCGTTTGTGATCTTATCATGGAAGGGAAAAGGCAGGGCGCATATACTCTATCGCTCCTCGGCTGAGACCATACTGCCCGGCCAACTGTTCCCAGTGTCCGGATACTGTTTTGCAGACCTCCTCTGCAGCCTGTTCCGCTTCCTGAGGGGCCAGGCCGAAATAATCGGCTACTTCCAGAGCCAGTTCCAAGTCAATGGTGTTATCATACTCACTCACATTGAGGGAAAGCCGGTCCCCCGAGGGGACTGGGTTCACATCATAGAGAGGGGCCAGCCGCCAGCCGGTGGGTGTCAGAAGGAAACCATGGTTGCGCAGGTGGTCGTCAGTATTGGATACCGCCATGCTGAACACGATCCGCTTCCACAGCTCGACCAGATCCTGCCGGGGTGATGCCCCGTTGGCCCGGATGAACGCCGCCAGATCCAGATAGCTGCTTCCGTCCGCTGCAGAGGCTCCATCGGTCTTGCCCAGCAGGGTCATGGCGGAGGCGAAGTGGATGCGGCGGCTGCCGTTTCGGTCAAATCGCTTGACGAGAAAGGTACTGCCGGTCTTGGAGAACGTCTCCAATTTGGATTCCGGAACATCCAGTCCGCAGAGCCGTGCCAGGTCATGGACGACCTTCTCCCACGCGCCGCTGTTATATTCATCATGCTTGGAAGGGAACTTGGCAATCCACAAGGCGCCATCTGTGGCCTGCACCGTAGCTTTGGGTCTTGCGCCTCCCAAGGAGGAGCCGGGGGCCAGAAGCTCACGCAGCCATTTTTCATTCAGGCCGCTCTCATCATTCTCGAAAGCGATAGAGGCGTTTTCCAGCGTCCGAAGGTTTACCCATGGAGGCGTCGCAAACGCTTTATCGTTCGAAAGAAATTCGCCCCCTTCTTCCAAGCTGAACCGCAGCGCACCCATACGGGATTCATCGTAGACCCCCAACAGGAAGTCGCTCTCGGTGAGCTTACGGGGCTTGCGGTCCTCTTTGCGAGCGTCGATGGCCTCCTTGCGCTTCATCAGCAGACGCCCCCAGCGATCCGGACAGGAGTCGGAAAACAGGCCAAAGAGCTGCTTGTTCAGCGGCACATACTGCCGCCCGCGGTAGAGAGCCAGATCCGGGTCCAGAGAGAAGGAACTCTCGGCGGATGACAGCCAGGCCGGATCATACTCAAAGGAAAAGGTCTCCTGTCCGCGGACGAAGCCGCAGCGCAGCCGCCCCAGCAGAGTGGGTGCCTCTCCACGCCAATTTTCATATACATAGATGGTCTTTTCGTCCTGCGCCATGGGCTACTCTCCTTTCTTGGGCGCCCGCCGTCTGGTGGGCAGCGCCAGATCTTGCAGCTTCCTGCCGAATTCATCATCTTTTGCAATAAGCAGCAGGTCGCTGTCCATATTGTTTAATGCGTGCAGCACAGCGGCATAGGAGCCGATGGATACCGTAGGGGTGCCTTTCTCAATGGATATAAGAGTGGCTCGGCTGATCCCGGCACGCTCTGCTACCAATTCCAGGCTCAACTTCCTGCGCAGGCGGGCCAGGCGGATCTGCTCACCCATCTGTGCCAGGATCTCCCGTGTTTGCGGCATGATGACCGCAGCTTTTTTTGCCATGCACAATCGCCTCCTAACATAAATTATATTATATTATTTCAGCGATTATGTCAATTATATTTGAAGTTATCAATTTTCTTTTTCCAGGCGTTCTTCGATAAGGTACCCTCCTCCGAAGATAATGTCCAGTCTCCCGTCGGGATACACCTTCACACACTCAATCATTTGGTGGACGATGGTATCGTCGTACTCCATCTTTTTGGATGCTCGGTCGGCGATGATCTGCTGTAGTTGAAGGATTCGGCTGTCATTCACCTGATCGGAAGCAAGTGCTTCTTCGAGTTTCTGAATCCGTCCTTGCAGGAGTTCAATGGTATCGGAAAGTTCTTTGAATTCAGCTTCGTGACTCTCGATACCCTCTCCGCTTTCCACGCTCTCATTGATAAGAGATACCATTTTCCGATTCAGCCCATCTATTTTTCGCCGGAGCAGGTCGATCTCATCTGTGCCTCCGGTTAGACCGATTGCTTCACCAATGGTTGCCCGCATGAGTGCCATATAAGTGGACTCGTCTTCCTCGTTGAATCGGTTGATTGCCCGAACAATAGCGGCGTGGAGGGCGGTCTCATCTACCGTGAGCGAGGTTTTGCAGTAGCGCTTTCCATAGTCTAAGCGGCTGATGCAGCGCCAGACAACTCGCTTTTTTCCTCGGGATGTCCAGGTCACGCGCTTATATCGACTTCCGCATTCGGCGCAGATCATCACATTGGATAGTGCGTACCGGGAGTATTTTCCGGTGGCTGTGGTAGCCGTTTTGGTGGAATTTGGCTCCCGGCTCATCCGCCTGGCGAGTTCTTCCTGCGTTTTGTGAAAGAGCTCTCGGCTGATGATACCAACATGGCTATTCTGTACATAGTACATGGGTGCCTCACCGGTGTTTTTGCGGCGAACCTTGCCAATACAGTCAATTGTGACCGTCTTTTGAAGGATGCTGTCCCCGCAGTATCGTTCATTCCGGAGAATACCCTTAATCATGCTCGCAGAGAAGGAGAATCGTTTTCCTGGTATCTGGAGATTTTCTTCTCTGAGTTTGGTTGAGATCCGGTTGATGGTTTCACCTGACAGGTACATATTAAAGATCCTCTCCACGATGGATGCCTCCTCCGGGACGATCTCCGGTTCTCCGTCTGCACCCTTGCGGTATCCCAGAAGGCACTTATAGTTGAATATGGGCTTGCCCTCCTGAAATCGCTTACGAAAAGTCCAGGTGACATTCTTGCTGATGCTTTCGGATTCAGACTGTGCGAACCCTGCGTAGATGACCAGATAGAGTTCGCTGTCGATTTGCAGTGTGTCTATATTTTGCTCCTCGAAGTAGATGCCAATCCCTCTTGCCCTGAGCATTCGGACATGGTCCAGGCAGTCCACTGTATTACGGGCGAAGCGGGAAACGGATTTCGTGATGATATAGTCGATTTTCCCAGACAAGCAGTCGTTGATCATCTTCTGGAACTGGGGGCGCTTATCTGCACGTGTCCCGGAGATGCCCTCATCTGCGTAGAGTCCGGCGAACTCCCATTCGGGCTTAGCGGCAATCATCTCGGTATATACCTTTTTCTGGTTGGTATAGGATGTGAGCTGCTCCTCGCTGTCGGTGGATACCCGGCAGTAGGCAGCAACCCGCCGCTGATGATACTGCTCCCTGTTGACGATCAGAGAGCGTTTTGGCTCAATAACCGATATTGTTTTCTTGGGTATCTTGGTTACATTCATTTTCTTCATCTCCGATCTCGACATCGGTTTTGGTATGTAGGATCACCTTTCCTCCGCTGCCAAGCGTCAGGTAGGCGGCGATGTCACTAAAGTAGGCCGGGCTGAATTCCTCCTGGGGAGTCATCAGACTTACCCGCTTTCGGGCGATGGATGCGGCGATCTGCAGATGGGTATCGCTCTCAGCATAGAGCCGCTCTGCCATTTCAATTGTTTTGACGATAATCAGTGCATCGCTGGGGTCATCCCGCTCCAGCTCGGCATCAATTTCCCGGTTGATTCGCTGGGCTTCCGCCGACAGCTCTTTTCGCTTTTTGGGGCGGGGGATGAGCAGATAGCTATTGGCGATGATGCGGTTCATCAGGATTGTCACCTTTTCCAACAGGTGTGTATCGGAGATCCGGATGCGCTGACCGCAATCAGGATTGGTGCAATCCCAACTCTCCCGAATCCGGTGCTTGCTGCTCACCCTTCGCCGCATAGGGGCGCCGCACTCCGCACATCGGACCAGATCCCGAAGCAGGTCGATCCCCTCCAGATTTTTCTCGAAGGTGTTCCGCTGGCGGGCTGTTTTCACGGCAGCCGCCTCCTCATACTGTTCTTCCTCAATGATCGGGTCATATTCCCCATCGCCAATGTATTTGGCGTTTCCGATGATTCGTGCGATACGAGCTTTATCCCACACATCCGTTCTCTCACTGTAGGGGATCTTCCTCTCAGTCAGCAGCTCGGCAATACTTTGGAGGGATGCGCCGTTGATGTAGGCGCTGAATATCTTGCGGATGACCGTAGCTTCATCCTGTGCGATGACTGTCCTTCCATTTCTCATGGTGTAACCGTATGGGATATAGCGTATCTTCTTCATGGCGAGGTTCCTCTCTGTCAGAGCATTTCTGTGAATCTCAGCCCGCCGATGAGGGTGACTGTCATTTCATCTCGGCGGCTGATACTGATGGCCTGAACGATCTCAGTAAACAGCTTCTCATCGAAGCGGTCCAGTGGTTCCTCGAGCTCTTCCAGCAGCTTTTTCAGCCGCGTCAGTTCCTCTATCATTTGGGTAATGCCCGAGGAGAATTCACATTGGCGCTCCCGCTTCAGCCGGCGCAGTTGGTCGTTGATCTCCTGCACCTGGGCCTTGTGGACCTCGTCCTTGAGGTATCCCTTTGCATGGAGCTGCTCCACCATCACCAACTTGGCGTTCAGATCTGCAATGCTCCGGCTGATCTCCCTTGCGGCCGTGTTTTTCTGTTTTCGCTTCAGCTCGGCGGATTCCAGACGGAGTAGCGTCTGACCCAGGATGTCGTATTCAGAGAATCGAAGCTTATTGACCATGGCGACGAAGGCATCGTAGATTCTCTCCTCGCTGTAGTAGTTTGAGCTGCACTGGGTACGATCCTGAATGTGTCTGGAGCATCCCCACTTTACTGTCCCGGAAACCTGCCTCCTGCGAAAATACGAGCCGCACACAGAACACTGAATGCGGCTCGTAAGAGGATAGATATTTTGCGTTGTGGATTTTCCAAAGACATCCTGTCGCTTTTTCAGGAGGAGCTGGACCTTGTCAAAGGTATCTCTGTCAATGAGTGGAGCGTGGGTCATGGAGGCATAGAACATATCCTCCTGACCTCGATTTCGGAACTGTTTGAAAGGGACTGTGGTGTCGCGGTAGGTTTTCTGGTATTTGCAATCGCCACAGTACCGCTCATTTCCAAGGATGTATGCCACCTTGGTGGAGCGCCAGGTGGATTTCCCGGTTTTGGTTTTGATGCCGCGGCTGTTGAGATTCCGGGCGATCTCCGATGTAGACTGGCCGCTCAGGTAGTTTTCGAACATCATGCGGACGATGGCTGCCTCCGGCTCATAGACCACCAGCGCCTTATCCACCAGCCGGAAGCCGTAAGGAGCGTTGCTGTCCACATATTCCCCCGCCTGCATCCGCTTCATGATGGAAAGCCGCTGGTTCTGGGAAATCGCTTTGGATTCCTCCTGTGCGATGGCAGAGAAGGTATTGAGCAGCATCTCATCTCCGAGGGCCAGAGTGTAGATTCCCTCTTTCTCAAACTGCACCCCCACGCCGAGCAATTTCAGCTTCCGAACATATTCCAGAGACTCCTTGGCGTTTCGGGCGAAGCGGGAGACGGATTTGGTGACGATCAGGTCGATTTGGTGCTGTTCGCACATCTTGATCATTCGCTGGAATTCGGTGCGGTTCTGTGCGTTCATGCCAGAGAGCCCTTCGTCAGCGAATATCTCCACCAGTTCCCACTCTTTTTTTCTCTGAATGAGGCTGGTATAGACCCGGATCTGGTTGGTGTAGGAGTTCTGCTGATCAGCCGAATTGGATGATACCCGGCAATAGGCGGCAACTCGAACTTTGCGGATTTCCTGCCTGGTGATGGGCGAGATGAGTTTGACCTGCGGCATCAGCAGAATCCCCTTTCTGGCTGAATTTTGGATTGTACTACATTTTGGTACAATCCACTTTTCCGGCTCAAGCAACATTATATTCAACGACAAGACAAAGTCTATTGAAAGAACCGTTGAAATGTCAAAATCTACATAGTCAACATGACACGATGCCTTGTTTGCATCATTTTGGGCGGTTTGACTCTAATCTCTTAATCTGCGATGACGAGATCGGAGCCGGTGAGTTTCTGGTAGTAGCGCTTTGCTCGCTCGTACTCGGCCAGAGTAATCACGCCACCTTCTCGCATCGACTTCAGCACGGCCACAATAAACAGGTAGTTTGCACTCTTGGTTTGCGACACAGCAATCATGATGTGATCCCTCCTAATGATGAATATGAATTGATACCACAAAAATAGGGGTCACCCGCTTTGGTTGTGGAAGCCTCGGCTTTCCTACTACATGATGGGCGACCCCCATTGCTTCTGATATCAAGACAATTGAATGTCTTTATTTTGCCTGTATTCGACACTACTTCCCCAGGCAGGGCGGTCAACTAAACTGCGGTGGGCACCGCACTCCGGGAATCAAACCCCTCCGAGGATCTCTCCGAGCTGCCCCCATTGCTTGAGGCTGTGGCTGGGCAGGGGTACCATTGTAGGCAGATGAGGTCTTGGCGAAACAGGCTGCCATGCCTGCTTTTGGATCGGAGGACCCGCTGGGCACCTTATTGGCCGTCATTGATAGGAGAAAAAGAAAAGCATTTCCTTTTTGTCTCCTACAGGTGGTCATCGCGCACCGTCCGCATCGCTCGCTCATCGCTGATGTTATTTAGCTGCCGGATATTCAGTTGAAAAGGTTCAATGAAGGCGTCTTAAGGCCCCTTCACTTTACAACGGACATATTTGCAGCAAACCACAACCATCAGCCAAAAATATTTTTTGCTTTTTTCTGAATGAGGCGGATTGCATTCTGGACACTCTGATAGCTAACACCCATTTGGTCGGCATAAGCTTTGTAACTGATCCCGTTTAAGATGCAGGCTTGATAAATACGATATTGGGTAGGGGTAAGGCTCTCGCGCAGAATTCTCTCCAGCATTTTTGTGGCTATTTCTTCCGTATAATCTCTGGTGTCGGCTAACCAGATAGAGTCTGTCACATTTTCGGGAAGCAAATCCAGAGAGAGAACCGTTGGAACAGCTTTCCCTTCTCTAGATTGTCCCTGCTCCGGAGATAAGGTGCGCCGGAGTCGCTTCTCCTCTGAACGTAGAACCTGCATGACGGAGCGTTCCACCTCTGTTATCTCACCGGTAGCCTTGATCCGAACCATGCATTTTCCTTCTGCTGTGGTCCATAGATCGTAATCGAATTCAACTGGGGTCCTCGGGATACTCATTGTCTTGTCCTTTCCGCTGGCATGAGGCCGCGGGAAGGCAAGACAACAATAGAGCCGCATGACGGTGGTCGTTCTGTCCATGCCGATAAACAGAGTCTTTCGACTCAGTCCATGCGGCATCAGGATGACTTCACCTATCAGGCGGCTCCACAGCTCAGCTATGTGATTCAGTTTTTATTTCGTTCTCCCTCTAACGAAGGCAAAATACGATTTTTCTCATGCTCAAAACATCGAAGACGGTGATCTTTCCGCACTTTTTGCACTTTGTTTCGACATGACCTCTTGTGTCCTCATATACGACGATAGAGTTATGTTGGCAGTACGGACATTTGATATATCGCGGTTTTTGCGCCGCAATTGCCTCCCGTGCCCGGATAATTTTGCTCAACATTTCTGCGGAAGGCTCTGTAATGCGAATATTTTTACTCATGCCCACACCTCCAGTGGATCAACAAACTCTACATACGGACGCTCTTGTAGATACCCAAGCTGCCGGAGACGAATCACGGCGGCAGACTTGGACACGCCAAGTGCATGACAGAGAAGTGAAAGTACCAACTTGTCCGCATATGAAAACCTCCCTTCATAGCTTATCAGTGTGCGATTTTGAGCGAAAAACCGCATGGCCCGATTTATCTCTGCCTGGGGCATGAGCAGGGCGGCCCCCAAGGCATTGGCCTGCCACTCGTTCCAGTCCTCTCTGCTCTTTAGGTCTCGTAGGGAGTAGGATCGCCGATCCGAGTAGAATCCACGGCACTTTTGCTGGGACTCCTCGGACTCCATCTGAAACAGGATTTGATGTGCGCACTCATGCGCCAAGGTAAAGCGGCGCTTGCCGCACAACTTTTTGACCTTGCCGGCCTCCAGAAAGCTGGAATCCAGAAGAATTTGATTTTGTTTGAGTTCGATGGTACGAACTACTCCCATTTCCTCAATGATGTATTCGGCATCAGCATAACTGGTCAGACCGCAGATACACCCATCTGCGGACAATCGGGCAAATCGAACGCTTAACCCCAGGTACTCGCGAGCGAACTGGTCGATGGGTGTTGCGCGAACTTTATTATTCCTTAGGGCATTGCTGCCGCAGTAGAAGAACTTGTTGAAGTCCTGAATTACAGCTGCACCGATATCCTCTATTTGGCGTAGAGAAAGAATCATTGACTTGCCTCCTTTGCTTCCACGAACCATTTGTTTCCTTCGCTGAACAGGAAGGTTTCTTTACCGTGGATCATGACAGTATATCGGATTCCACCTCCGCTCACCCGGGAAGAAGCGGCTCTGCACTTGTACTTCAGCCGGTCAATTTGATAGATACGACCATTTGTCCAGCGGATGAACCGGGGATGAACCACACCGTTTTGGTCTACATCAAGATTGACAGAGACATACTCTTTTCTGCATTGTACCTCCATTACAATATCCTCCGTTTTCTTTCCGGATGTACGAACATTTTTTCGTGTTTTAGATTGACAAAAACTCTGTTCGTGTGTTAACATCTAAATGCGAACAGAGTTTCGTGCTACATTTCCATTATATCCAGAACAAATTTTCGTGTCAATCCCGAATTGTGAAAAAGTGTTCGTATTAATGGCAAAAAAGAAAGAGGTGCCTTTATGGGATTTAAAGAACGTCTGAAAGAAAAGCGACTTGAAGCTGGATTAACACAGGCAGAACTTGCAGAAAAAGTTTCTGTAACAACGCGAACGATTCAGAATTACGAGTTAGGTTCAAGGAAACCTGGCAACATGAAGGTAATTGGTGATATAGCTACCGTCCTGGGTACAACCGCAGATTACCTTCTCACCAGTTCGGATATCTATTCCGTGGAAGCATATCAGAAGGGTGGCGCAAAAGCGGCGCGAGACATCGACGAGTTGGTCAGTGAGGTGACTGGCTTATTTGCCGGCGGTCAGCTTTCTGAAGATGCACTTGAGGGTGCGATGCGTGCTCTCAACGATGCCTATTGGATGGCCAAGGAGCGAAATAAGAAATTTACGCCCAAAAAATATCGTCAGCAGGTAGAGTAAGGCCTATCTGTGGGGCCTAAGCTGTGAGATAATAATGATGAACATCCGCAGGTCGGAGGTGGGCTTCATGACCAGTAAAATGCTCTCCAAAGTCGGCACATCTCTGGTGCGCCGCTTCGGAACACGCGATCCTTTCCAGATTGCAGGAGAATTGGGAATTTCTGTTCTTCTGCGTGAGGATTTTGGCTCTCTAAAGGGAATGTACCGCGTCATTAAACGCAATCGGTTTATATTTTTGAACAAGGATCTGGGAGACAGAATGCTTCGTATTGTCTGTGCGCATGAGCTTGGGCACGACCGGCTCCATCGAAAGCTGGCACAGGCAAACAGCCTACATGAATTCATGCTGTATGACATGACCACACGGCCAGAGTATGAGGCGAACATTGTTGCAGCAGAAATTCTGATAGACAACGAGGAGCTGCTGGACTACATCTATACTTATCAATATTCTGCCGAGCAAATCGCCAAGGCAATGGACACAGACATCAACCTGGTCGCCTTAAAAATAGCACACCTAACAGAACTCGGATACGATTTGCGGCCGGTGAATCATAGAAGTGATTTTTTAAGGTAGTGGCGAAAGTGCTGCTAGGAAGGGGTTTCTCCATGAAGTACAAGTTGTACCGTTCTTTTGGAAATTTAGATAAAGACGTTCGTAGGCATGAGCTAGTTGCTGTGGAGTATGGTACGAATCTGGAAGCAGTGACGGATGCCCTTATTCATGCGGTATCCGATGATCTGGCGGGAACACCTGAATACGCGAGTTATAAAACCGCTGCTTTTGCACCAGCTCCAGTCAAGGAGTTTCGTCGTGTTCGGAGGTACGACTATGAAATGACAGGAATTGTATATCCACCTTATGCGGACAAAAACATCCTGATTGACTACGGTATTATTGAGGAAAGCGAACTCGAGAAATAATATTGCCCCCAATTTCAAGTGCCGTTTTGCGTTAAAAAGCGAGAATCCAAGGAGGCGTCTTACCATGAAGCAAAGGTTCTATTTCGCAATTGACCTAAAGAGCTTTTATGCCTCCGTCGAATGCCGGGAGAGAGGTCTCGATCCTCTGGACACCAACTTGGTCGTTGCCGACGAGAGCCGTACCGATAAGACCATCTGCCTTGCCCTTACTCCGTCCTTAAAGGCATATGGAATCTCTGGTCGTGCTCGGCTATTTGAGGTAGTCCAGCGGGTTAAGGAGGCCAACCGTGGCCGGCTTTACGATGCGCCAGGGCAACGATTTTCTGGCAAGTCTTGCTTTTTCTCTATTAAATGCCACACCGAGGCTGGAGATTGACTATCTAATTGCACCACCGCGTATGGCCTACTATATGGAATCAGCATACGCATCTACAGTATCTATCTGAAGTACATTACTCCAGAGGATAGTCTCTAGACCGAAGATAAGCGTTACTTTCTTTATTCCTGATGAGAAAAAGACTGGTGGTTCTTATACCACCCTTACCGGCAACCTAAAACGGGTTGACCTCTATGAGCGTCTCCTGGTACTGACAGATGGAAAAAAGATCCCGCAGGATGAAATTGCCGATATAAAAGGAGCCTGCTTTTATGGTGTTTTTTAGTTGCCACATCCTTTGCACCTATGAAGTCCTAATATACTGAGAAACAGCACTTAACCCCCAGGAGTCGGATATACGGTTCCTGGGGGCTTCGTGTTTTTTCATTTACCTCGTAGTTCGCGCTTGTACTTGTAATAGGTATTCCGGGCCAGGCCAGTCAAGCGCATACTCTCGGCATCACTGAGATTAAGCCGCCTTGATATTCTGAATTTGCCGCTCAATGCTTTGCTTTGGCTTTGAGGTCCGGCAGTAGCCATACCGCATCTTCATCTACCTCCATACATCGTTTTATTGTTGGGACTCGATGGTCTCAATATAGACCATCGTTTTAACTAGTACTATGATTTACGCCAAGATCGATCTTTCAGCAACAAAGATTGAGACACTTCAAAGGCAGGTTTATTTTGATACTGTGAGGGAGCGATTCAACCAGCAGTTCAATGACAAACGCGTGTGGATGCAGTACGATTGGAGCAACGGTGAAGCACTTTTGGTGTTAATAGTAGTCTGATGTCGTTCAAGGAGGTATGCACTATGAACATGAAAGATGCATTCCGTTTTCAAAACAAACTCAAAAACCTGATGTGTGAGGCCACCAGCATCCTGCAGGACCGGCGCAACATTGTCAAAGTCAAAACCACCCATCTGCGCAGTAAGGTCATGTCGGATGCCCTGGATGCCGTGGTGGAGGAGACTGCGCCCAGCGAGTATGCCGGGCACGCCAACGAGGTGGCGGCCTTCATCATGCTTTTGATGGAGGAGCGGGAGAATCTGAGCAAAGCCATTCATGCGGCCAAGAGCGGACTGGATCTGGATATGGACAGCGAGGTCGGCCTGAACCGGCAGCGCCAGGAACTGGCCGAAGTTTTCCGGCATATGACCACGCTCCGCAACAGCGAAAAGACCATCGCCGGCGGCGGATCTGGATGCCGCTTCAATGGTGAGGGCAACCAGGTTTCTTATCGGTGTGACGCTACCCAGGTCACCACCATCGACTTCGACCGGAACAAGATCCGGGGCATGGCCACGGCGCTGAGCAAGAAGGCAGACGAGATCTCCATGGCCTTGGATAAGTGCCTGGTCAATACCGAGGTGGCCTACGAAGCTCCTTTTGATATCAACGACAGCTTCGAGGAGATCCTCAACGACTTCATTGAAAAGGCGGCAGTTGCATAACTTTCCGAACCACACTTTCGGGTGTGGTGGGCGTGGCAGAATGGATAGGTCGTGATGATCGGTTCAGGCGCAGATGAATTATGAGGCTGCGCAACTCCGGCAGATTATGGACAGCATTTGCATGAATGTGAAATGAGCTCATAACTCATGATGAAAGGAACGCCAGGCGTTTCCCTCCGCGTTCAGCGCATTGCCGCCATTTCTTCCACACGTTTACCCTTAAATGCAGAATTCAATCTTACGCTCCCTTGGTACACATAGTAATGATGTGAAAATCTTTTTTCAAGTCGCTTGCTCACCTGGGGCAGGGCAGTGGCCTGGTTGGGCCACTGCAGGACCGAGGATGGACAGGCGGATAAGGGTCTAAGCGGTTTTGAAGTTCTGCCATGCCCACTGCACCTGAAGAAATTCTCCGATAAAATGACCTGAGCAGCAGACGGCTGCCTGCTGCTCGAAAGAGACGATATGAGAAGTGGGGATGATGATTTCATTCATTGGCACCTGGAGCAAAGCGCTCAGTGCGTAGAGATTATCTACGCTGGGAAGACTCTGCCCGCGCTGCCATTTGTAGATGGCCTGCGGCTCCTCAAATCCGAAATAGTGCTGGAGATCTCGGACTGTCAGGCCGCGATCCTTTCGGAGCCGGCAAATATTCGCTCCGGTGGCCACAGGATCGATCACAGGAAACTGAATCATGGACATATGGATCGCCTCCATTCATCAGGATGATTTCCGCCGCAGCGGAGTATTTCAGAATACCCGATATATTTCGGAATGGCAAGCGATTTTGAACATTTGTAATGAGATTGTCATATAGGAGGCGTTCGTTGAAACAAACAGACTTTTATCAGGATATTGAGCGGTTCTCACTGCTGAATGCCTACTACGCATACATGGATACAGATGCGTATCTGGCTGACCAGCTTTTTATCAAGCACCAGGTGCGGGTCCATTTTCGAGAGGAATATGCGCGGGATGGTTTTCCATACCGGGTCATCTTCTGCCATGTACGAAAGCGGGATCAGGAGCGTTTCCTTGCGGCACTGAATGAATTACCAGGTAAAATGATGCTGCTCGGCTATACAGACTATCTGGATGCCTGCCATGCCATTTGGGGGAACCGAAAATCGCATAATGAGAAGGAAGTGACAGACTGTGATGCAGTTCGTACCACTGAACAAGCGTAGCAAGAAGGCGCAGCGGGAATTTTACGCCCAAAAGCGCGGCTCCTGGCATGGAGTGAACCCAATTTCCCGGACTGTACAGAGCAGGAATGCTTATGACAGAGCAAGAGTTAAACAATCGGATTACCGAAATCCTGAAGGTATCTGAAAAAGATGCGCGGCTGTGTCAGACCTCGGGTGGACGTCGGACTGGCAGGCAATACCGGCGCATACAAAGGGTCAGACACGATGATCGACTTCTGTTTCTTATTCAACACAGCGGATATGCGCCAAACATAGGGTATATCATCGGAGATTATGAAGAGAAAACGACTCTGCTTCATTCCGGCCTTCACATCAAGTACATGAAATCCAGCAGTCGGCAGCAGTATCTGAAGCGGAGGGCGAATCGCAAGGTTCGTAAATATCACACTCTACCAAAGAAGGGCAACCAGTATCGCAAAGTGTTCGAATACTGGTGGACACTCTATTGAACAAGCAATGACACCGACAAAAATGAATGCGAAGTAAAGATCCGCTATTCTTTTTCGATGTCCTCCGCTTCATTTTTGGGCTTCAGGCTCAGTACAAAATCCGTCAATAGAACGGCATTGAGAGCCGCTTTCTGCGAAGGGTACTTGATGTACCAGCTATGGGCCACTCCGTTTCTGTTGGGAATACCATCCACGACATCATTAACACTGTAGCATTGGCCAAAAATCAGATTATTAAAGAAGTCACTGAACACCTCATCATAGCCGTTTTCATCCACTAAATCCTTACATTTTTCTTTGAATTTCTTCTCGTTTTTTCCTACCTTGGACTTGATAATCCCCTCCCACATGGTAGCCAGAAAGGGTATCACTAAGGCATACTCCTTTCGGAGATAAGCATCAAGAGTCTGGCCAAGTGCCTTTTTGAAATAAGGTTCGATCTCCGAATCGTTCCATTTCTTCTTGATACGCTTGATTTCGGCCTTGGTGTAGTGGGATAGGATGGCCGTATCTATCCGTTTTTCACATCGCTTGCTTACAGTTGCACCTATTTTACTGGAAGCGATGATTTCGTTTATCTCGTCAAACAGCATATCACCCGCCAGGGTAGAGGCGTATGGGAACCATCTGGCCTGATACATGACCTGCAGGTGCAGTTTTTGAAGCTCCCTGTATCGCTCCTCCTCCAGCCGACGTTCTGTGTCCCAGCGTTCCCAAATGCGGGTCAGCGGGGAGATGTCCACCGTCTGCAACCAATCCAAGAAGGGAGATTGAACAGTGGCAAGGGCGGAAGAATAGGCATCCAGCACACCTTGGATATTTGTCATATAGTTGGGGGGCTGAACTCTTTCGATGTTATTGGCGAACTGGAGTGCCGCTGTGTCTAACTGTAAGTTGGACATTTGAAGTGCTGCCAAACCCATCGGCTCGGCAAATCTTGTGGCTACTTCTGTGGCTGCCATAACTGTTGGATTCTGAGTAGCATCGAGTGCAGCAGTCAGTGTTCCTTCCGGCTGACGAGCCATCTCGGCTGCAGCTATTACTGTGGGGTTCAGCACGCTGTGAGCCGGAATCTGGCAATTCATGATTTGGCTGTTAATTGCGGATAACCGCTCCAGAGGCATCACCATGGCTTTGATGCGTTCCTGCGTCTCAAGAATAGGAGGTATATGTTTGGTGAGCCTTTGAGTTAGCTCAACTTGTTTTCTGAGTTCTTGAGGAATAGGATTGTATGGATTATGCTTACTCAAAGATTTCACTTCATTTCTTTTTATAGTTACCAGCATAAACACTGTATCTTTGTGCTTAGCTGCTTCTAGCTGCGGGCTCGCACTTCCGGCTTTTCAAGGTAAATATGACTTTACGATACTAAGTTTCATATTCGAAATGAACGATGAAGACAAAGACGATCAACTGTAACAAGTTGGTCGCTTTTGCCTTGATTGTGTTCGAGAGACAGTTAGTGTGCTGCCCGATGATGTTATTAGCATAGCGCTCTTATCTTGAGTATGTCAATGCCTCTATGCAGACGAAGCGTTCTCTCTTCATTGTGATTGATGGTAAACGATATATTGTATGATGAGAGGAAGATGCGAAACACATTGTAGAGGAATTGGAACGGCAGACCTTGCTGCGTGCGAACACGTTTTGCTGGAAAGAAAAAACTTAATCCTCCCCATGGATGCCAATATTACTCTAGTGCAGTCATTTGGGCCGCCAGTAACCAAATCACTGCGAGAACCAGTGCGACTACATTTAGTCCCGAGGCGGTGGTTTCCCGTGCACAGGCTATGACCTTCCTGTATCGAGAACGGACTTGATCAGCAAAACAAAATGATGATGGAGACCGCAGAAAATTCTGTGTAATCGACGTTCCTCGACAGTATGAAAATCTTCGACTGAGTCAAGAATGAGATCAAA
>NZ_WQOJ01000024.1:0-1260 GCF_018784545.1 Pseudoflavonifractor sp. MCC625
GCCGAACTGGAGCTGTACCCGGATTTTGACCAGTAAACAACATAACCGCAGGGATGGGGTGGCGATCTGCCACCCCACCTTTTTACCCCAAAACTGAAAGGAGGACAGAACACTATGCCAACCAAAGCTGAACTATATGCACAGATGGCGGACAAAGTGGCAACACAGCTCACGGGGAGCTGGCAGGAATGGGCAGGGTTTCTCACTACTGCTTCCCGCCTTTACAAGTACCCGTTCCATGAGCAGCTGATGATCTATGCCCAGCGACCGGACGCCACCGCCTGTGCGGAGTACGATTTGTGGAATGAAAAGATGGGCCGTTATGTAAGGCGCGGTTCCAAGGGAATCGCTCTGGTGGATGATTCCGGGGACAGACCTCGCCTGCGTTATGTCTTTGACATTTCCGACACCGGAACCCGTGAACATTCCCGCACTCCCTGGCTGTGGCAGCTGGAGGAGCGCCATCTGGATTCGGTGCAGGCCATGCTGGAGCGCATCTATGATGTTTCCGGTGATGACCTTGCCGGACAGCTCACTGAGGTAGCCGGAAAACTGGCTGAGGAATACTGGACGGAGCATCAGCAGGACTTCTTCTATATCGTTGACGGTTCCTTTTTGGAGGAATATGATGAGTATAACATCGGAGTGCAGTTCAAGGCAGCCGCCACCGTCAGCATCACTTACGCTTTGATGTCCCGCTGTGGACTGGAGCCGGAACGCTACTTCGACCACGAAGATTTCATGGCGATCTTTGATTTCAACACCCCGTCCACCATCGGGGCGCTGGGAACAGCGGTCAGCCAGATCAACCAGCAGGTGCTGCGGCAGATCGGCGTTACCGTCCGAAATGCAGAGCGCGAAGCCAACCAAGAAAGGAGCAAGCAAGATGAACAATCCCATGACCTATATCCAGAACGGAGACTATCTGATTCCCGACCTGAAGCTGAGCCAGCAGCCGGAGAAACCCCTGGGCAAGTACGGCAGGATGAGGAAAACCTACCTGAAAGAACACCGTCCCATCCTCTACAACCAGATGTTGCTGAGCGAGAAGCTGTACCCGCACCTCATCGAGATCGACGAGACCGCCCAGAGCAGACTGGAACAGATGATGCCCCAGCTGGCGAAGGAAGCGGGAGCCACCGAGGAACTGAAAGCCAGCGATCCCATGAAGTGGGTGGGCCTGATGAACACCTGCAAAGCCCAGGCAGAGGAGATCCTGATGGCGGAGCTTATCAACAGCTGACCCTAAACCTGTTCCTC
>NZ_WQOJ01000024.1:1270-2077 GCF_018784545.1 Pseudoflavonifractor sp. MCC625
GCAGATCCAATCCATAGATGAAGCAGAGAATGTAGCGCATACATCCTCTGCTTTTTCTTTTGCCCAAAATGATATTGACCATGTGCTGCGTTTGGGCGGCAATACAGACCGCCAGAGAGAGCGTGTGGTTGCTGCCTTTGAAAAGCAAAAAACCACCGCTGAGATTGCCGAGATACTGAAAGCGCTGTACCACGGCGGCAACGGCCTTGGCAGTGTGAGCGCATGGTATGCCGAGGATGGTATCCATCTTTCCCACGGGAAGTCTGTCCGTTATG
The DNA here is from genome assembly GCF_018784545.1 of Pseudoflavonifractor sp. MCC625. Classification (NCBI taxonomy): domain Bacteria; kingdom Bacillati; phylum Bacillota; class Clostridia; order Eubacteriales; family Oscillospiraceae; genus Pseudoflavonifractor; species Pseudoflavonifractor sp. MCC625. The sequence goes on from NZ_WQOJ01000024.1 coordinate 1,546, forward strand.
ACAGGTCTGCCCAGGTCATTTCCTGGGAGAGCGCCGCAGAGCGTATCGGGGAGCTTTTGGAGAGCGGCCAGTTTGCCTCCAATGTGGAGCTTGCAGAAGCGGCAGGCTATGAACGCTCCCTCCTTGCAGAAAAGCTCTGGTATCTGTACCACGATTTCAGCGAGGAAGCCAGAGAAGCAGGATATTCGTCTTGCCTGTCAGAAATCAGAGGCAATGGGTTCCCGGAGGAGACCCGCCGCCTGACGGAGCAGTTGAATGACCCGGCTTTCCGCCAGACACTCAAGGAAGAATACGCCGCCTTCTGGACTGCCTATCAGCAGGACCGTGACCTGCTGCGCTTTCATTACCATAGGCCAAGGGAAATCTGGGAGAACCTGAAAGACCTTGACCTGCCCCGCAGGACTTTTTCTTCGGACCTTTCCCAAGTGCCAACCGTCCAGCATTTCATTACAGAGGATGAGATCGACACCGCCATGACCGGCGGCAGCAGTTTTGCCGGAGGAAAAGGCCGTATCTATGCGTTCTTCATGGA
>NZ_WQOJ01000001.1:0-353 GCF_018784545.1 Pseudoflavonifractor sp. MCC625
CAGGAGGCCCTGGTGGTTCTGGACCATGTGTTCATCCCCAACGAGTATATCTTCCTGAACGGCGAGTACGAGTTTGCCGGCATGATGGTGGAGCGGTTCGCCGGGTATCACCGTCAGAGCTACGGCGGCTGTAAGGTTGGCGTGGGCGACGTGGTGATCGGCGCCACGGCGCTGGCGGCCGAGTACAACGGCGTGGAGAAGGCTTCCGCCGTGAAGGACAAGCTGATCGAGATGACCCACCTGAACGAGACCCTGTACTGCTGCGGCATTGCGTGCTCCAGCCAGGGCTTCCAGACCAAGGCGGGCAACTACCAGATCGACCTGCTGCTGGCCAACGTATGCAAGCAGAACGT
>NZ_WQOJ01000025.1:0-1958 GCF_018784545.1 Pseudoflavonifractor sp. MCC625
TGGGACGGGTCAACAGTTCCGCTGTGTACCAGCGATGCACGCTCCGAAAGAGCTTTGACCATTTCCTGCTGATGTTCGGTAGGCTGCGCCACGATGTTGTGGTATTCCACTTCCGGGGTAGGCAGATTCAGCTGGTCGGCAGTCTTAATGTCAGCCACTTCTTTGAACAGGTTCATCAGCTCCGGCAGGTTAAAGAACTTGCTGAATCTCGTTCTTGCCCGGTAGCCGGTGCCTTCCGGTGCCAGCTCCAATGCTGTGACGGTCTCCCCAAATCGGGAAGCCCAACAGTCGAAGTGGGTCATGTTCAGCTCTTGCAGGCGTTCATACTGAAGATAACGCTGCATGGTGTAAAGCTCGGTCATGGAGTTGCTGACCGGGGTGCCGGTGGCAAAGATCACACCACGATTTCCGGTGATCTCGTCCATATAGCGGCACTTGGCAAACATATCGGAGGATTTCTGCGCGTCCGATGTGGAAAGACCAGCCACATTTCGCATTTTTGTGTATAAAAACAGGTTTTTGTAGTTGTGGGCCTCGTCCACAAATAAACGGTCCACCCCCAGCTGCTCAAAAGTTACCACATCGTCTTTTCGCCCCTCGGCTTGCAGCTTTTCCAGTCTGGCTTCCAGAGACTTTCTGGTACGCTCCAGCTGCTTGACGGTAAAACGCTCGCCGCCGCTGGCCTGCACCTCTGCGATGCCCTCGGTGATCTCGTCGATCTGCTCATAGAGAAGCCGTTCCTGACGCTCCCGGCTGATGGGGATACGCTCAAACTGGCTGTGTCCCATGATGATGGCGTCGTAGTCACCGGTCGCAATACGGGCGCAGAACTTCTTGCGGTTATGGGTCTCAAAGTCCTTTTTGGTGGTGACTAAGATGTTGGCAGAAGGATAGAGACGCAGAAACTCCGACGCCCACTGCTCTGTCAGATGGTTTGGAACCACAAAGAGAGATTTCTGGCACAGTCCCAGGCGTTTGGCTTCCATCGAAGCAGCTACCATTTCAAAAGTTTTGCCTGCGCCTACTTCATGTGCCAACAGGGTATTTCCTCCATACAGCACATGGGCAATGGCGCTTTTCTGGTGTTCCCGCAGGGTAATGGCCGGGTTCATGCCTCCAAAAGTGATGTGACTGCCATCATATTCACGGGGACGGGTAGAGTTCATTTCCTCGTTGTACTGGCTCACCAAAGTCTGGCGGCGCTCCGGGTCTCTCCAGATCCAGTCCCTAAAGGCTTCCCGGATCGCCTGCTGTTTTTGAGCCGCCAGGGTGGTCTCCTTGGCATTCAGCACGCGGCGCTCTTTTCCGTCTGCGTCCTCTATGGTGTCATAGATGCGGACATCCCGCAGGTTTAAGGAATCCTCCAGAATCTTGTAGGCGTTGGCGCGGCTGGTCCCATAGGTGGTATAAGCTGCCACATCGTTGTAGGATACAGAAGATTTTCCCTTGATCTGCCATTCAGCGGTAAAGGACGAATAGTTGACCTCGATACTGCGTTGGAGATAAAACGGGGTATTAAAGGTCTCATACATAAACTGCTGGATATATTCCTTGTCAATCCAGGTAGCGCCCAGACGCACCTCGATCTCCGACGCATCCAGGTCTTTGGGCTGGGCGGCGGTAAGAGCTTCCACATTGACTGCAAAAGAAGGGTCCTGCTGTGCCGCCCGCTGAGCCTGACGCAGTTTGCGGCGTACATTGCCGGAAAGGTATTCATCAGCAGTCACATAATGGGGTGTGCCGTCCTGTTCCAGCTGTCCCGGCACACGGAAGATCACACTTTGCAGTTCTCCCGCCAGTTCTTCTTTTGTTTTTCCGGTAAGCTGGCTCATATAGCCCATATCTACGCAGGCTTTTTCCGAGATGGACACCGCCAGTGCTTCGCTTGCCGTATCCACAGTAGCCACTGCCTGATGGGGCTTGATGGTCCGTTTGGTGAACATATCCGCCTTGCGCTC
>NZ_WQOJ01000025.1:1968-4977 GCF_018784545.1 Pseudoflavonifractor sp. MCC625
GTCTGCATAGGCCAGGCGGTTTGCACGGTCATTGATGAGACCGTATTTGGCAGAAAAGCTGTCATAGAGCCGGTTTAGTTCCGCCTGTTTTTGGGTAATGGTGCTGTCTGGAACCGCTGCATCCATCTGAAGGTCGATCAGTTCCTGCACACAATCGCGCAGTCCCACAAGACCTTTTACGCGGGCTTCTGCGGTGGCGTTGAGATCAGGGCGCACCATGCGGCTGTTTTCCCGGTAGTACACCTGCCCGTCTACAATGACATAAGAATAGTTCTTCACATTAGGATCGGCAGGAATGGAGGTGCCAATGGCTTCGCCTTCGCCCAACTCCGGCAGCTCTGCCTCCTGATAAGTGCCATGAATATACTTCACCGCATCATGCAGCTGGTCGGAAAGCTCCAGTCCCTCGATAGGGTTCACGGTGTAGTCCATACCATGAGCAGTGCTTACCGGCTCCTGTCTGCCCAGCACCATTTCCGGGTGGTCGATAAAATACCGGTTGATGGCAAATCCGTCCTCCGTCTGTCCGGTTTGAGTCCATTCCGGCACGATGTCCAGCGGGCGGTCCCGCTTTTGGAGGAAGATGATGTCCGATACCACCTCGGCACCGGCATTCTTTTTGAACGCGTCATTGGGCAGACGGATAGCTCCCAGCAGCTCGGCACGCTGGGCAAGATAGCGGCGCACGGTGGAATCCTTGGCGTCCATGGTATAGCGGGAGGTTACAAAAGCCACCACACCACCGGGACGCACCTGGTCCAGTGATTTGGCGAAAAAGTAGTTGTGAATACTAAAATTCAGCTTGTTGTAGGCTTTGTCATTGACCTGATACTGACCGAAAGGCACATTGCCGATGGCAAGGTCAAAGAAGTCACGCCTGTCGGTGGTCTCAAAGCCGCCTACTGTGATGTCCGCCTTGGGATAGAGCTGCTTTGCAATGCGCCCGGAAACCGGGTCCAGCTCCACACCGTACAGACGACTGTTTCGCATTTCCTCCGGCAGCATACCGAAGAAATTGCCCACACCCATAGATGGCTCCAGAATATTTCCGGTCTCAAATCCCATACGGCCCACCGCTTCATAGATGGCCTGAATGACCGTAGGGCTGGTGTAATGGGCGTTGAGGGTGGAGCTTCTGGCGGCGGCATATTCCTCCGGGGTCAGCAGCTCTTTCAGCTGGGCATACTCGGAAGCCCATGCCGGTTTCTCCGGGTCAAAGGCATCAGAAAGACCGCCCCAGCCCACATAGCGGGATAGGACTTCCTGTTGTTCCGGGCTTGCCTGCTGTCCGGCAACTTCCAACTCTTTCAGCAAACGAATGGCATTGATATTTGCCTGGAACTTGGCTTTCGGACCGCCTTCGCCCAAATGCTCATCGGTAATACGGAAGTTTTGTGCATTGCGGCGCAGGTTGGCCTTGTATTCCTCATAGGAGGCTTCCTCGGCAGCTTTGGCATTGGGGAAGGTCTGCCACTGGCCATTGACCTGAATGGAAACCGGGTGTTCGTCCAGCACTTCCTCAAAGGGTTTCTCCGACTCAGTCACAGGGGCTGGTGGCTCCGGCTCCTCGATATGCAGCCGTTCCACCACCACATCATAAGGCAGATGGTTCTTATCGCCCGGATAGACGGCCACGGTCTCGGAATGGAAGGTCGGGGATTCGGCAGACGGTTGGGGCTGTTCCTGTCCAAAGCCATCCATCTGACGGGCATACATCCCGCGCAGCAAAGGCGCAACTTCATCCCAGCGGAAATACAGCACAGCCAAACGCTTTTCCTCTGCGTCCAGGACTTCCAGCTCCATGCCCTGTGCCGTGGTACGGTAATCGGCAATATCGCCGGTCTCCAGATTCAGGGTCTCAATCTCATGAGGGTAGGCTCTGCTCAGCCAGTAGGCAATCTCACTGTTGCTCCTGCCGGATTGCAGCAGCGTGGAAACCTGTTTTTTATCTGCTTCATCCATCAGTCCATGGGACAATACATCCCGCAAGTCCTGATCTGCCTTGTCCGGGTCAATGGGAAGAAGCTCGGTATAGTAAGCATTGCGGCGGTCTGCCCGAAGCAACTGCTCGAACTGTTCTTTGCGCTCTGCCCGATAGATGGGATATACCATGCCGGTGGGCAGAAGCTGTACGGTGTCCTCCCGCAGCTCGGTGATCTGATAGGCGTCATCCTCGATATACACGGTATCGCCCACAGCATAAACCGGGGCGGCAGGGTCATAGGAAGTCCTTTGCGGAATTGGACTGCGAACGGCATCATATTCCTCATCGGAAATGGAAATCTCGGAAGTCTGCTCTGCCTCGGCAGCTGCGATCTGCTCTGCATCTGACATCACCTGTTGGATAAATGGGTCATTGTCCAGTTTTTCCGAGTCTGCCACCTGGCCGTTGACGATGCCCCTTTCCTCCAGGGCTTCCCGGATGGCGATGGGGTCGATATTGTCAAAACGGTCCTGTTCTTCTTCGGTATAGAACCGGTCCTCCTGAATGAGCTGGGCGATTCGGCGCTGTACCTTCGGCCAGGGCAGCTGCGTTTCCTCCGGGCTTCCGGCACGGACAACGAACAGGCTGTTGCTGCCGCCGTATTCCTGAGCCAGCCATGCAGCGGTATCTTTCTCTCTTGCATGATCTTTCATATAGCGGACGACAGCGTGTTTACTCTCAATATTGCCGTTCCATGCACAAAGGGCAGTATCAATATCTTCCTGAGAAAGAGGGCGCAGAAGCTCATGGAGCTTTGGATAGGTTTCGTCGATCACTTCCCGGTGCAGACGCTGGCGGAACTCCGGCACATCCGAATAAAGGCGGATCAGCTCCATATCCTTAGAGCCAAGAACCGCACGGCGCACAGCGGCATTACCCTCGATGACAGCATTTTCACGGTCAAAATGACCGCAGGCATTGCGGTATGCGGTATCCTCGGAAATAGCGGCAGTCACCACAGGCTTATACTGCTCAAACTGCTCCCGAAGGGTAGGCTTTGGCGTTTCTTCCTCTATCTCCGGCTG
>NZ_WQOJ01000026.1:0-1397 GCF_018784545.1 Pseudoflavonifractor sp. MCC625
TACGCTTTGATGTCCCGCTGTGGACTGGAGCCGGAACGCTACTTCGACCACGAAGATTTCATGGCGATCTTTGATTTCAACACCCCGTCCACCATCGGGGCGCTGGGAACAGCGGTCAGCCAGATCAACCAGCAGGTGCTGCGGCAGATCGGCGTTACCGTCCGAAATGCAGAGCGCGAAGCCAACCAAGAAAGGAGCAAGCAAGATGAACAATCCCATGACCTACATCCAGAACGGAGACTATCAGATTCCCGACCTGGAGCTGAGCCAGCAGCCGGAGAAACCCCTGGGCAAGTACGGCAGGATGAGGAAAACCTATCTGAAGGAGCACCGTCCCATCCTCTACAACCAGATGCTGATGAGCGAGAAGCTGTACCCGCACCTCATCGAGATCGACGAGACCGCCCAGAGCAGACTGGAGCAGATGATGCCCCAGCTGGCGAAGGAAGCGGGAGCCACCGAGGAACTGAAAGCCAGCGATCCCATGAAGTGGGTGGGGCTGATGAACACCTGCAAAGCCCAGGCCGAGGAAATCCTGATGGCGGAGCTTATCAACAGCTGACTCTAAACCTGTTCCTCTCCGAAGCGGAACAGATCCAATCCATAGATGAAGCAGAGAATGTAGCGCATACATCCTCTGCTTTTTCTTTTGCCCAAAATGACATTGACCATGTGCTGCGTTTGGGAGGCAATACAGACCGTCAGAGGGAGCGTGTGGTTGCAGCCTTTGAAAAGCAGAAAACCACCGCTGAGATTGCCGAGATACTGAAAACGCTGTACCACGGTGGCAACGGCCTTGGCAGTGTGAGTGCATGGTATGCCGAGGATGGTATCCATCTTTCCCACGGGAAGTCTGTCCGTTATGACAGGTCTGCCCAGGTCATTTCTTGGGAGCGCGCCGCAGAGCGTATCGGGGAGCTTTTGGAAAGTGGTCAGTTTGCCTCTAATGTGGAGCTTGCAGAAGCGGCAGGCTATGAACGCTCCCTCCTCTCGGAAAAGCTCTGGCATCTGTATCACGATCTCAGTGAGGACGCCAGAAAAGCCGGATATTTGTCCTGCCTGTCAGAGATCAAAGGCAATGGTTTCCCGGAGGAGACCCGCCGCCTGACGGAGCAGCTGAGTGACCCGGCTTTCCGCCAGACCCTCAAGGAAGAATACGCCGCCTTCTGGACTGCCTATCAGCAGGACCGTGACCTGTTGCGTTTTCACTATCATAGACCGAGGGAGATCTGGGAGAACCTGAAGGACCTTGACCTTCCACGCAGGACCTTTTCTTCAGAGCTTTCCCAAGTGCCAACCGTCCAGCACTTTATTACCGAGGATGAGATCGACACCGCCATGACCGGCGGCAGCAGTTTTGCCGGAGGAAAAGGCCGTATCTATGCGTTCTTCATGGA
>NZ_WQOJ01000027.1:0-428 GCF_018784545.1 Pseudoflavonifractor sp. MCC625
GCGCCGATGAACTCGGTGGTCTCGCTGAGGATGGAGGTGCCGCCCTCCCGGACCATCAGGTCGGAGAGCTGGCCGATGAGCACGTTGGCAGCCAGGCCGCTGGTGGGATCGGAGCCGCCGCACTCGGTGCCCACGATGAGCTCGGAGATGGGGAACTCCTCCTTCTGGAGCATGGAGGCCTCAGCCACCATCTCCTTGGCATAGCGCACCGCCTGGTCAATGGCCTTCAGGGTGCCGCCGGCCTCCTGGATGATGACCTGCTTGAGGGGCTTGTTGGTCCGCTCCTGGATGGCCTTGACCACCAGGTCCATCTGGCAGTTCTCACAGCCCAGGGAGACCACCACGGTGCCGTAGACGTTGGGGTTGGCGGCAAAGCCGGCCATCACGTCCATGGTCAGCTGCTGGTCAGAGGCGACCTGAGAGCAGCC
>NZ_WQOJ01000028.1:0-491 GCF_018784545.1 Pseudoflavonifractor sp. MCC625
GCCGAACTGGAGCTGTACCCGGATTTTGACCAGTAAACAACATAACCGCAGGGATGGGGTGGCGATCTGCCACCCCACCTCTTTACCCCAAAACTGAAAGGAGGACAGAACACTATGCCAACCAAAGCTGAACTATATGCACAGATGGCGGAGAAGATGGCAACGCAGCTCACGGGGAGCTGGCAGGAATGGGCAGGGTTTCTCACCACTGCTTCCCGACTTTACAAATACCCGTTCCATGAACAGCTGATGATCTACGCCCAGCGACCGGACGCCACCGCCTGTGCGGAGTACGATTTGTGGAATGAAAAGATGGGCCGGTATGTAAGGCGCGGTTCCAAGGGAATCGCTCTGGTGGACGATTCCGGGGACAGGCCCCGCCTGCGTTATGTCTTTGATATTTCCGACACCGGAACCCGTGAACATTCCCGCACTCCCTGGCTGTGGCAGCTGGAGGAGCGCCATTTGGATTCGGTGCAGGCCATGCTTGA
>NZ_WQOJ01000029.1:0-1928 GCF_018784545.1 Pseudoflavonifractor sp. MCC625
GAGGTGGCGTAAGTATCGCTGCCGCCGAACTCACGGCCGGACACCAGCACGGCCTTGTCCGCGCCCATGGCCAGCAGCTCCCGCAGCATGCCCTCCGCGGGCGGGGGGCCCATGGAAACCACGGTCACTTCGCAGCCGGTCTCGTCCTTCAGCTTCAGGGCCGCCTCAATGGCGTTCATATCATCGGGGTTGGTGATGGTCGCCATGGACGCGCGGTCCATGGTGCCGTCCGCCTTCACCGCAACCTTACCGGAGGTATCCGGCACCTGCTTCACACATACGATTGCTTTCATAATTGCTCTGTCCCTCCGTTCTTACTTCAGGCCCATGTGGCTGGCGATCACGATCCGCTGCACCTCGCTGGTGCCCTCGTAGATCTCCGTGATCTTCGCGTCCCGCATCATCCGCTCCATGGGATAGTCCTTCGTGTAGCCGTAGCCGCCGAACATCTGCAGCGCCTTCGTCGTGATCTTCATCGCGTTCTCGGAGGTGAACAGCTTCGCCATCGCAGCCTCGGTGGTGAAGGGCTTGCCAGCCGTCTTCAGCGTCGCAGCCTGGTAGGTCAGCAGACGGCCAGCCTCGATCGCCACCTTCATGTCCGCGAAGGTGAACTGCGTGTTCTGGAACAGCGAGATGGGCTTGCCGAACTGCACGCGGTTCTTCGTGTAGTTGATGGCCTCTTCCACCGCGCCCTCCGCGATGCCCAGGCCCTGGGCCGCGATGCCGATGCGGCCGCCGTCCAGCGTCTGCATGGCGATCTTGAAGCCCTGGCCCTCCTTGCCCAGGAGGTTCTCCTTGGGCACGATGCAGTCGGTGAACACCAGCTCAGCCGTGGGGGAGCCGTGCAGGCCCATCTTCTCCTCGTGCTTGCCCACAGAGTAGCCGGGGAAGCTGCTCTCCACGATGAAGGCGGAGATGCCGCGGGTGCCCTTGCTGGGATCGGTCATGGCGAACACCACCGTCACGTCGGCCACATAGCCGTTGGTGATGAACACCTTGGAGCCGTTGAGCACATAGTGGTCGCCCTCCAGCACCGCAGTCGTGGTGCCCTTGGAGGCGTCCGAGCCAGCGTTGGGCTCGGTCAGCGCGAAGGCGCCCACCTTCCGGCCCTCGGTCAGCATCCGCAGGTACTTCTGCTTCTGAGCCTCGGTGCCGTTGCGCAGGATGGGATCGCAGCACAGACCGTTGTGGGTGGCCACGATGTCGCCCGTGGAGGCGCACACCTTGCTCAGCTCCTCCACCGCGATGGCCGCGCTCAGGTCGTCCGCGCCAGCGCCGCCGTACTCCTTGGGCACGCACATGCCCATCACGCCGTAACGGAACAGCTTCTCAATGTTTTCACGGGGATACTCGCAGGTACGGTCGGTCTCTGCCGCGATGGGCTTCACTTCGTTCTCCGTGAACTCGCGCACCATCTTCTGGACCAGCGCCTGCTCCTTGCTGAGATTGAACTCCATAATTCGGTTCGCCTCCTACCTTCAGTTCTTGTTGTCGTTATGGATGCCCGCAATGTTCCGGGCCAGCTGCTTCTTGCCCTCCATGTTGCACTGCCGGGAAATCATGATCCGCTGCGCCTGGGGAGAGCCGGCTCCGTGCATGGACTCCGTACGATAGCCAACCGCCGCGGCACCCAGGCAGATGTTCTCCAGGAAACGCATCACGCGCTGACGGTCCTCCGTGGACACACCGGGGCGGCCCTTGAAGAACTTGTTGCAGATCTCGCCGATGGTCTCGCCGTTCCGGCCCACCACCGTGCCGGACTTGAAGTCCGCCTCAGAGGGCATGGTCACCATCAGGCCGCCTGCCACATCTTCGGCCAGGCGCACGATCTCATAGGGGAAACGGGTCACGTTCTGCTTGCATACGTTGGCCAGCAGCAGGTCGATCTGGTAGTTGCCCGCCTTGGTCTGGAAGCCCTGGCTGGAGCA
>NZ_WQOJ01000002.1:0-3037 GCF_018784545.1 Pseudoflavonifractor sp. MCC625
CAAAGGCATGATTGCTGATTTTGCAATCCATGACCCCCATCCGCCGGGACACAATCCCCACGCCCATGTCATGCTCACTATGAGGGCAATGGACGAACATGGAAAATGGCTTCCCAAGAGCCGCAAGGTTTATGACCTTGACGAAAACGGGGAACGGATAAAACTTCCGTCCGGCAGATGGAAAAGCCACAAGGAGGATACGGTTGACTGGAACGACCAGAAGTATTGCGAAATCTGGCGGCATGAATGGGAGGTCATCCAGAACCGCTATCTGGAAGCCAATGACCGCCCAGAGCGTGTGGACTTGCGTTCTTATGCCAGACAGGGGCTTGATATTATCCCTACTGTCCATGAGGGAGCTGCTGTCCGGCAGATGGAAAAGCGGGGTATCCAGACGAACATCGGCAACCTGAACCGGGAAATCAGAGCCGCCAACCGCCTGATGAAGTCCATCCGGCAGCTTATCCAAAACCTCAAAGGCTGGATTACCGAGCTGGGAGAAAAACGGAAAGAACTGCTTGCACAAAAGGCGGCGGAGGAAGCGACACTTCTTCCCAATCTACTGATGAAATATATGGAGATACGAAAGGAAGAACGGAAGGACTGGACGAGGTCTGGACAGAACCGGGGGACTTCACAGGACTTAAAGGCAGTCAGCGAAGCCCTGTCCTATCTCCAGCAAAAGGGGCTTTCCACTGTGGAGGACTTAGAAGCATTTCTGGAATCTTCCGGGAAATCAGCCGCAGATTACCGCAATCAGATGAAGCCAAAGGAAGCCCGAAGCAAAGTGATTGACGGGATTCTTGCCAGCCGGACAGACTGCAAGGAATGTAAGCCTGTCTATGAGAAGTACCAGAAGATATTTTTTAAGAAAACAAAGGAGAAATTCAAACAGGAACACCCGGAGGTTGCCCGGTATGAAAAAGCCGCCACCCACCTTGCCAAGCACCCAGATGATAAGGACAGTACCCAAAAGGAGCTGCAAGAGGAGCAGGAAACGCTTCTGGAAGAAATCGCAGAGTTGAAAGTACCACTGACCGAGGTACAGGAGGATTTGAAGAAGCTGCGGGACATCCGCTACTGGGTACGGAAAGCCACACCCGGCACAGAGGAAAGTAAAGAGCCGCCCAAGAAGCAGCCCATCAAGGAAGTCTTGCAGGATAAGGCAGACGAGAAAAAGGCTCAAAGAACCGCCCCGGCACAGGCGAAACACAGACAACAGGATATGGAACTTTAACAGGCACTTGCCATTTTCAATCAGAGAATGTCAGGTGCTTTTCTTATTTTCAAGGAGGGATAGATTTGAATGTATTTGAAGCTGTGAAGCAGTCCGTCACAACAAGACAGGCTGCGGAGCATTATGGAATCCATGTAGGTCGGAACGGGATGGCTTGCTGCCCGTTCCATAATGATAAAACCCCAAGCATGAAGCTGGATCGGCGTTACCACTGCTTCGGCTGCGGTGCGGATGGGGATGTGATTGATTTTGCCGCCGCCCTGTATGGGCTGGCAAAGAAAGAAGCCGCCGTACAACTGGCAAATGACTTCGGGCTTTCCTATGAGGACTGGAAACCGCCGGGAAAGGCAAAAAAGCCCAAGCCCCGGCAGAAATCCCCGGAGGAACAGTTTCAGGAAGCAAAGAACCGCTGCTTCCGTATCCTTGCCGATTATCTCCACTTGCTTATGGCATGGAGAACGGAATATGCCCCGCACTCCCCGGAGGAAGCCTTTCATCCCCGGTTTGTGGAAGCCTTACAAAAGCAAGCCCATGTGGAATATCTGCTGGATGTGCTGCTGTTCGGGGAGACAGAGGAAAAAGCGGCTTTGATTGCGGACTACGGAAAGGATGTGATACAGCTTGAACAGCGAATGGCAGAGCTTGCAGCCGCAGACGCAGCAAGAACTAAAAAACACCATGAACGCCATGCAGCCGCCCCAGAGCATTGAGGAAATCAAGGCGGGGCTGGAAACCACCGAGAAAGGCGGTGTCCGCCAGAGCATACGGAACTGCCTGACCGTATTCCAGCGTGACCCTCTGCTTTCCGGGGCTATCGCATACAACATCCTGACCGACCGCAAGGACATCATAAAGCCCATCGGTTTTCACAGAGAAAGCACAGCCCTGAACGATACGGATATGAAGTATCTGCTTCTCTATCTGGAAGAAACCTATGGGCTTACCAATGAGAAAAAGATTGATAATGCCATCGGGATTGTGGCGAATGAAAACAAGTACCATCCCATCCGGGACTACCTAAGTGCCCTTGTGTGGGACGGGACAGAACGAATCCGTTTCTGTCTGCGGCACTTTCTGGGGGCTGACGCAGACGATTACACCTATGAAGCGTTGAAGCTGTTCCTGCTGGGTGCAATCTCACGAGCCTTTCAGCCGGGGTGCAAGTTTGAAATCATGCTCTGTCTGGTAGGCGGTCAGGGGGCTGGAAAGTCCACCTTCTTCCGTCTGCTGGCAGTCCGGGACGAGTGGTTCTCCGATGATTTGCGGAAGCTGGACGATGACAATGTGTACCGTAAGCTGCAAGGTCACTGGATTATCGAAATGTCGGAAATGATGGCAACCGCAAACGCCAAGAGCATTGAGGAAATCAAGTCATTTTTAAGCCGACAGAAAGAGGTTTACAAGATACCCTATGAAACCCACCCGGCAGACCGCCCCCGTCAGTGCGTGTTTGGCGGCACTTCCAATGCCCTTGACTTCCTGCCCCTTGACCGTTCCGGCAACCGCCGCTTTATCCCCGTCATGGTGTACCCGGAGCAAGCCGAGGTTCACATTTTGGAGGACGAAGCCGCTTCCAGAGCCTATATCGAGCAGATGTGGGCAGAAGCGATGGAAATTTACAGAAGCGGCAGGTTCAAGCTGGCTTTCAGCCCTGCCATGCAGCGGTATCTCAAAGAACACCAGCGGGATTTTATGCCGGAGGACACCAAAGCCGGGATGATACAGGCGTATCTTGATAAGTACACCGGGAGCATGGTCTGCTCCAAGCAGCTCTATAAGGAAGCCTTGAACCATGCCTTT
>NZ_WQOJ01000030.1:0-1073 GCF_018784545.1 Pseudoflavonifractor sp. MCC625
CAGCCGGAGATAGAGGAAGAAACGCCAAAGCCTACCCTTCGGGAGCAGTTTGAGCAGTATAAGCCTGTGGTGACTGCCGCCATATCTGAGGATGTGGCATATCGAAATGCCTGCGGTCATTCCGACCGTGAAAATGCTGTCATCGAGGGCAATGCCGCTGTGCGCCGTGCGGTTCTTGGCTCTAAGGATATGGAGCTGATCCGCCTTTATTCGGATGTGCCGGAGTTCCGCCAGCGTCTGCACCGGGAAGTGATCGACGAAACCTATCCAAAGCTCCATGAGCTTCTGCGCCCTCTTTCTCAGGAAGATATTGATACTGCCCTTTGTGCATGGAACGGCAATATCGAGAGTAAACACGCTGTCGTCCGTTATATGAAAGACCATGCAAGAGAGAAGGATACCGCTGCATGGCTGGCTCAGGAATACGGTGGCAGCAACAGCCCGTTCGTTGTCCGTGCCGGAAGCCCGGAGGAAACACAGCTGCCCTGGCCGAAGGTACAGCGCAGGCTTGCCCAGCTGATTCAGGAGGACCGGTTCTATACCGAAGAAGAACAGGACCGTTTTGACAACATCGACCCCATCGCCATCCGGGAAGCCCTGGAGGAAAGAGGGATTGTCAACGGACAGGTGGCAGACCCGGAAAAACTGGACAATGACTCATTTATCCAGCAGGTAATGTCGGATGTAGAGCAGATCGCAGCTGTTGAGACAGAGCAGACTTCCGAAGTTGCTATTTCCGATGAGGAATATGACGCAGTTCGCCGCCCAATTCCGCAAAGAATCTCCTATGACCCAGCCGCCCCGGTCTATGCCGTGGGCGATACCGTGTATATCGAGGATGACGCCTATCAGATTACCGAGCTGAGGGATGACACCGTACAGCTTCTGCCCACCGGGATGGTATATCCCATCTACCGGGCAGAGCGCAAAGAACAGTTCGAGCAGCTGCTTCGGGCAGACCGCCGCAATGCTTACTATACCGAGTTTCTTCCTATTGACCCGGACAAGGCAGATCAGGACTTGCGGGATGTATTGGCTCATGGACTGATGGATGAAGCGGATAAAAAGCAGAT
>NZ_WQOJ01000030.1:1345-5962 GCF_018784545.1 Pseudoflavonifractor sp. MCC625
GGTTGCGCCTTTGCTGCGCGGGATGTATGCCCGTCAGCAGGACGGTTTTGGACAGGAACAGCCCCAACCGGCTGCTGAATCCCCGGCCTTCCATTCTGAGACCGTGGCCGTCTATCCGGATGATGTGGTGGTGGAACGGCTGCATATCGAGGAGCCGGAGCCGCCAGCCCCTGTGACTGAGCCGGAGAAAACCTTTGAGGAAGTGTTGGACGAACACCCGGTTTCCATTCAGGTCAATGGCCAGTGGCAGACCTTCCCCAATGCCAAAGCTGCCGAAGAAGCCTCCTATGAGGAATACAAGGCCAACCTGCGCCGCAATGCACAAAACTTCCGTATTACCGATGAGCATTTGGGTGAAGGCGGTCCAAAAGCCAAGTTCCAGGCAAATGTTAATGCCATTCGTTTGCTGAAAGAGCTGGAAGCTGCCGGACAGCAGGCAAGCCCCGAACAACAGGAGGTTCTTTCCCGCTATGTGGGCTGGGGCGGTATTCCTGATGCTTTTGACCCAGAGAAACCGGCATGGGCTTCCGAGTATACCCAGCTGAAAGAGCTGCTGACCCCGGAGGAATATGCCGCCGCCAGAAGCTCTACCCTCAACGCCCATTACACCAGCCCTACGGTCATCAAAGCAATTTATGATGCTGTGGGCCGTATGGGATTTGAGACCGGAAATATTCTGGAGCCATCTATGGGTGTGGGCAACTTCTTCGGTATGCTGCCGGAGGAAATGCGAAACAGCCGTCTATACGGTGTGGAACTGGACCCGATTTCCGGGCGCATCGCAAAGCAGCTCTATCCCAAGGCGGACATCACAGTGGGCGGCTTTGAGATCACTGACAGGCGTGACTTCTTTGACCTTGCTATCGGCAATGTACCTTTTGGTCAGTATCAGGTCAATGACAAAGCCTACAACAAGCTGAATTTCAACATTCATAATTACTTTTTCGCCAAAGCACTGGATCAGGTGCGTCCCGGCGGTGTGGTAGCTTTTGTGACCTCCCGTTATACCATGGACGCCAAGGATTCCACCGTGCGCCGCTATCTTGCCCAGCGTGCCGAGCTGCTGGGAGCGATCCGTCTGCCTAATGACGCGTTCAAAAAGAATGCTGGTGCCGAGGTGGTATCGGACATCATCTTTCTCCAAAAGCGGGACCGTCCGCTGGACATTGCACCAGAGTGGACGCAGACCGGACAAACGGAGGATGGGTTTGCCATCAACCGGTATTTTATCGACCACCCGGAAATGGTGCTGGGCAGACAGGAGCCGGTAAGCACCGCTCATGGTATGGATTACACCGTGAACCCTATCGAGGGACTGGAGCTTTCCGACCAGCTGCATGATGCTGTGAAGTACATTCATGGAACTTATCAGGAGGCAGAGCTGCCGGAGCTGGGCGAGGGCGAAGCCATTGACACCTCCATTCCTGCCGACCCAAATGTGAAGAACTATTCCTATGCCATTGTAGACGGGCAGGTGTACTACCGGGAAAACAGCCGCATGGTGCGCCCTGACCTCAACGCCACCGCCGAAGCCCGCGTGAAAGGTCTTGTGGGACTGCGTGATTGTGTGCAGGAACTGATCGACCTTCAGATGGATGCAGCGGTTCCAGACATCACCATTACCCAAAAACAGGCGGAACTGAACCGGCTCTATGACAGCTTTTCTGCCAAATACGGTCTCATCAATGACCGTGCAAACCGCCTGGCCTATGCAGATGATTCTTCCTATTACCTGCTCTGTGCGCTGGAAGTTATTGACGAGGACGGAAAGCTGGAGCGCAAGGCGGATATGTTCACCAAACGGACCATCAAGCCCCATCAGGCAGTGGCTACTGTGGATACGGCAAGCGAAGCGCTGGCGGTGTCCATCTCGGAAAAAGCCTGCGTAGATATGAGCTATATGAGCCAGCTTACCGGAAAAACAAAAGAAGAACTGGTCGGAGAGCTGCAAGGTGTGATCTTCCGTGTGCCGGGACAGCTGGAACAGGACGGCACACCCCATTATGTGACTGCTGATGAATACCTTTCCGGCAATGTACGCCGCAAACTGCGTCAGGCTCAGCGGGCGGCACAGCAGGACCCTTCTTTTGCAGTCAATGTGGAAGCTCTTACCGCCGCCCAGCCCAAAGACCTGGATGCGTCGGAGATCGAGGTGCGCCTGGGTGCTACCTGGATCGACAAGGAATATATCCAGCAGTTTATGTACGAGACCTTCAACACCCCGTTTTATCTCCAGCGCAGCATTGAGGTCAACTATTCCTCCTTTACTGCTGAATGGCAGATCAAGGGGAAATCTTCCGTATCTTACAACGATGTGGCAGCCTATACCACCTATGGGACCAGCCGCGCCAATGCTTATAAGATTTTGGAGGACAGTCTGAACCTGCGGGATGTCCGTATCTATGACACCATAGAGGACGCGGATGGAAAAGAGCGCCGCGTGCTGAACGCCAAGGAGACCACCCTGGCTGCTCAAAAACAGCAGACTATCCGGGAAGCCTTTAAGGACTGGATCTGGAAAGACCCGGAGCGCCGCCAGACTTTGGTGCGCCAGTATAACGAAGAAATGAACTCTACCCGTCCCCGCGAGTATGATGGCAGCCATATCACTTTTGGCGGCATGAACCCGGCCATTACCCTGCGGGAACACCAGAAAAGCGCCATCGCCCATGTGCTGTATGGCGGAAATACCCTGCTGGCACATGAAGTAGGCGCGGGCAAAACCTTTGAGATGGTGGCCGCTGCGATGGAAGCCAAACGCCTGGGCTTGTGCCAGAAATCTCTCTTTGTGGTTCCCAACCACCTGACTGAGCAGTGGGCATCGGAGTTTCTGCGCCTCTATCCTTCTGCCAACATCTTAGTCACAACCAAAAAGGACTTTGAGACCCATAACCGCAAGAAGTTCTGCGCCCGTATTGCGACCGGTGACTATGACGCCATCATCATGGGACACAGCCAGTTTGAGCGTATCCCCATCAGCCGGGAGCGCCAGGAAAGGCTTCTCTATGAGCAGATCGACGAGATCACCGAGGGCATCGCAGAGGTGCAGGCCAGCGGCGGCGAGCGTTTTACCGTCAAGCAGCTGGAGCGTACCAGAAAGTCTCTGGAAGCCAGACTGGAAAAGCTGCAAGCCGAGGGGCGAAAAGACGATGTGGTGACTTTTGAGCAGCTGGGTGTGGACCGGCTGTTCGTGGACGAGGCCCACAACTATAAAAACCTGTTTCTATACACAAAAATGCGGAATGTGGCGGGTCTCTCCACCAGCGATGCCCAAAAGTCCAGCGATATGTTTGCCAAGTGCCGCTATATGGATGAGATCACCGGAAACCGTGGCGTGATCTTTGCCACCGGCACACCGGTCAGCAACTCCATGACCGAGCTTTACACCATGCAGCGTTATCTTCAGTATGAACGCCTGCAAGAACTGAACATGACCCACTTCGACTGTTGGGCTTCCCGATTTGGAGAGACCGTCACAGCATTGGAGCTGGCACCAGAAGGCACCGGCTACCGGGCAAGAACGAGATTCAGCAAGTTCTTTAATCTGCCGGAGCTGATGAACCTGTTCAAAGAAGTGGCCGACATTAAGACTGCCGATCAGTTAAATCTCCCTACCCCGGAAGTGGAGTACCACAACATCGTGGCGCAGCCTACCGAACATCAGCAGGAAATGGTCAAAGCTCTTTCGGAGCGTGCATCGCTGGTACACAGCGGAACTGTTGACCCATCCCAGGATAACATGCTCAAGATTACCTCGGATGGCCGTAAGCTGGGGCTTGACCAGAGGATCGTCAACCAGATGCTACCGGATGAACCCGGAACAAAGGTCAATCAGTGCGTGGACAACATCATGCAGATCTGGCGGGACGGCAAAGCTGACAAGCTGACCCAGCTGGTGTTCTGCGACATTTCTACCCCGCAGGCAAAAGCTCCTGTAAGCAAGGCGGCGAAAACGCTGGATAATCCACTGCTTCACGCACTGGAAGGCGCTGTGCCTCTGCCGGAGCAGGAACCGGTCTTTACGGTATATGACGATATTCGTCAGAAACTCATTGCCCAGGGGATGCCTGCCGACCAGATCGCTTTTATCCATGAAGCCAATACCGAAGTGCGGAAAAAGGAGCTGTTCTCTAAAGTCCGTACCGGTCAGGTTCGTGTCCTTTTGGGCAGCACCGCCAAGATGGGCGCAGGCACCAATGTGCAGGACCGTCTGGTGGCGCTTCATGACCTGGACTGTCCGTGGAGACCGGGAGACCTTGCCCAGCGCAAGGGCCGTATCGAGCGCCAGGGCAACCAGAATCCTCTTGTCCATGTGTACCGCTATGTGACAGAAGGAACTTTTGACGCATACCTCTGGCAGACGGTGGAGAACAAGCAGAAATTTATCAGCCAGATCATGACCAGCAAAAGCCCGGTTCGCTCCTGCGATGATGTGGATGAAACGGCGCTTTCCTTTGCCGAGATCAAAGCCCTGTGCGCCGGAGATCCCCGCATCAAGGAGCGTATGGATTTGGATGTGGAGGTATCCCGCCTGAAACTGATGAAAGCCGACCACCAGAGCAAGCAATATCGTCTGGAGGACCAGCTGCTCAAATACTTCCCGGAGGAGATTGAAAA